>NZ_JBFPJI010000015.1:0-37704 GCF_040838205.1 Bacillus sp. S4 | reverse complement strand
GTACAATAGATTCTACTTATAGTCAATTTAATTGACTATAAGTAAGGAGGTTATATACATGACTCATCAAACACTTAACGAACTAGATCTTACATCACTTTTATCACTATCTTTCAGCACATTAATTACTGAACTACATTACAAATTAAGTGAATTGGGATTTGAAGATATTAGGCCAGCGCATGGTTTTATGTTCAAACGTATCCTTCCTAATGGAGCAACCGGTATAGAACTAGCTGAATATTTAGGGGTCTCAAAACAAGCCATAAGTAAAATGGTAGATTCTCTTGAGAACAGTGGTTATGTCACGCGCCAAACGCATCCTACTGATAAAAGAGGTAAAATTATTGTTTTAACCGAGCGTGGTTTAGCAGTAATGAAAGCAAAAGAAGAAATAGTAGCTGAAATAGAACAACGATGGATTGCAAACATAGGTGCAGAACGAATGCAAATGCTTAAAGAGGATTTAACAACATTCGTTACTAAAGAAAATACAGGAAAATTATCATCGAGCATACGACCTGTTTGGTAAACAAAAACTCCATATAAAAAACGAATCCACTTTGATTATTCTTTTTCAAAATGGATTCGTTTTTTACAGCTTTATTAAAATCATTGATTCCTTTAAATTTTGTTTTAAATATATGGGATATCCATATATTATACATTATATAATTTCGTAACTCTCTGCACGATCAGCTCTGCCGTATTCTCCTCTGGCGGCATCAACAAGTTTGTAACTGGCCCATACACAACAGGATTTAATTCCACTTCATATCCACCATATGCATACTCCTCTTTTGTCGGTAAGTAACCAATATATCCATTCGTATAGCCACCAAAGAAAGCTAGTTCATTTTGAAGACTCTCTTTCATTTCTAAAGCAGTTTCTGAAAAAGGTTCCATCGGTATTCCAGAGAATATACCATCATTAATTTGAAACAATTGAATTTCTAAATCGATACTTAACTGCCGCATGTTTTCCCTATATTTCTCTAATACGATAGTAAGCCATTCATCAGTATTCACGCTCCACTGCTTCTCAGCTAATTGAGCCATGCTTCGTACCTCATCAATTTCAGGAATATCCTTCAACTTCATTTGCATCGTACTCGAAATTGTTCTCAAATTTACAATTGGGCTATATGTAACTGTTGGTAACATCGTTAATACATGTCCACTAAGCATGTAAGCCATTTGTTTTAATGCTTCCCTTGAACCGCGATACTTCGCATTCACATTTCCAGCAGCACCTTGAACGATAATAACTGGGCAGTTTACTATTTTCTCAAGAATCTCTCTCGTCATCCCAGGATAATCCGCTGATAATGCATCACTATCTCCTTTTAAAACATTCGGATGAGCAGTACAAAACACTAAAACCCCAGATAACTCCTTCGTTTCAACATCTCTTATTGCTAACATACCAATTCGTTTATCTACAACACCCTCTATATTTGTTCCCATCTTCGCTTTTCCATCAGATGTTCTCTCTCTTCGGTTTACTCCAATTTCACCTGTTGTAACACCCCAGCCAACTTCACATGACCGTATATTATTATTCGCAGTAATAGCACCCTGTACTACATTATTTAGTAAAATCGTTTTATACGACTTTATTAAAGGGTGATCGCCGACTGTTTCCGGACCAGAGTGAGTATGCGTATAAACAACTGTTATTTGCTGCAACGGTACATTAAGCTCACTAGCTACTCGTTCACGAATTATCATCGTATCTTCTACTAACATTCCGATATTATCAATACTTATAAACACAGTTTTCATTTCATCTTTTTCAAATACAAAAATTGTCCCATAAATGCGCTCTTCAATATTATTAATCCCTGTTTCTCTATGGTATCCGATAAAATCAATACCTAAGGGTGGTGTAATCTCCACCTTACATACCCCTACTTTGCTCATTTAGATCGCTCCATTTCTATATGTAACTCCCTTTCTTTAAGAATAGCATATTTAACTTTGTTCCAAATAAAAAAGAACGGACACAGCATTCTATGTCCGTTCTTTCCATCACACATACTTCCGATGCACCATCTTCCCATCATAAGAAAACACAACGCCCTTACTCTCCACAATCGACTCCATATGCACCGTTCTTCCCCATAACTGATGAAGATAAGGTAATACTTTTTCTAAGTATTTTAAGTCTAGCTCAATTCCTTCGTAACTATGTTTAATGTACAATTCCCCATTCTTTAAGTAGTCTCCATCTTCCACTACTAAGTACGGGAAACCTCCATTTGTACGCATATTTACGAGTTGATCTCGTACTTGTTCCCACTCTTTGTCAATTACTTTATATTCCTTACCTTGGCGCTGGAATAAGTACATATCTTCTCTCATTACGAGTTCTTTATTTAAGTAGTTTCTTAGGAACGATACGTCCCATTCAATTTCCCGTACTTCAAACATTTTCTCACGACCAGAACCAGGCTTCACACCGCGCCTTTTCATTTCTTCTGTCGGATTGTTATAGCGTTCTTCAATATCTTCAAACATTTTAATACCGAGGTAGTATGGATTAATACTTGTTTTTGATGGCTGTACGACACCTGCATTTAATTTCGCAAATTCAATTGCTTCACCAGATGTTAAGTCCATTTCACGAAGTATGCGTTGATGCCAGTAGGAAGCCCAGCCTTCATTCATGATCTTTGTTTCAAGCTGCGGCCAGAAATATAACATTTCCTCACGCATCATCGTTAATATATCGCGCTGCCAATCTTCTAACTCACGGCTATATTCTTCGATAAATAGAAGTAAATCTTTCTCTGGTTGCGGAGGGATTTTCTTCTTTTTATGCATATTAGGTCTTTCCCTCTTTTTGTTTCGATCATCTAAATTCCATAAATCATCGTACTGTGATATCTTTTTCTTTTCAACATCCTCTTCTAAATCTTCAATACTCCATGCAAGTTTCGGGCGCATAAGTGATGGATCTATATGTTCTTGAATGGCAAGTACGGCATCTAAAAATGTTTCTACCTCTGCCTTTCCGTACTTATGCTCATATGCTTTCACACGATCCGCTGTTGCAGCCATACTTTCTACCATGTCTCGCTTCGTATTCGAAAAACGAATATTATTTTTAAAGAAATCACAGTGCGCTAAAACGTGCGCTACGATTAGTTTATTTTGAATTAAAGAATTCGTATCTAATAAAAAGGCGTAACATGGATCAGAGTTAATAACGAGTTCATAAATTTTACTAAGTCCCAAATCGTATTGTAATTTCATTCTGAAAAATTGCTTTCCAAAACTCCAATGTGAAAACCTCGTCGGCATCCCATATGCACCAAATGTATAAATAATTTCCGCTGGACATACTTCATAACGCATCGGATAAAAATCAAGCCCAAATCCAGTCGCAATTTCCGTAATTTCCGCTATCGCATATTGCAGCGCTTTATCGTCACTTGCTCTCATTATTTTCCCTCCTTACACTTTCCCTTAAGAAAGTGTATGATGAGGAACAAGCTTTCATGAGGATTGATTGCATAATAAAAAGACACCCCCGAAAAAACGAGAATGCCTCTTTCTAATTAACCCTCAATAATCTCCATCTTCTCCGTAATCGGCGTACGAGCTTTTCCTTCTGGTGCTTTATCAAAATAGCCGATATGAAGAATTCCAACGATGCGTTGGCCTCTTGTTAAACCGATTCCTTCTATAAATAGTGGATTGTAGTTTAATCCACCTGATTTCCAAACACATCCTAAGCCGCGTTCCCAAGCAAGCAATTGGAAGTTTTGCATAAATGCACATGTTGCAGCGTAATCTTCGTCACGTGGAATTTGACGCGGATCTTCATTCATATATACAACGATTTGTGCAGGTGTGCTTAAGAAACGGTCAGATAAAATTTTGCCGCGTTTCACTCTTTCTTCTTCTGTGAAAGAGTTTAATACTGCGTCTACTAATTTCTGACGGCCTTCTCCAATGTATAATTTACAATTCCATGGTTCACGGTTTTTATGATTCGGTGCCCATGTTGCGTCGTTTAATAGTTCAATTAATAGCTCTTTGTCTACTGCTTTATCTGTAAATGTACGAACAGAACGTCTTTCTTTAATCACATTTGCGATGGAAGTATATGTAGTCATATTTTTCTCTCCCTTATTTTTATCTATATGTATAAGTTTGTCCCGCATTAACGGGCAGTAAGAATCCCACCTCAAAGACCGGTTGGAGCAAAGAAGTTAGGTGGGAGATCCACTGCCCGTAAACGCCCGATTGGTGAGGGCTAATAATCAGTGGGGGATGAACAAAACCCCCACTGATTAAAGTTTCACTTTATTATTGATATTGATTTTCAATTTCGATTATAACCTAGTTTTTCACTATTAATCAATGTTTTATGTTGGAAAACTTATAAAAACTCCTTTTTATACTGTGAATAAAAAAACTTAACTTGTTCACAAGTTTTTCACATTTTATGGAAATGATATGTGTAAGTTTTCCACATTACCCATCTAGGAGGAGTTTACATGTATAAGAAAATCGCAGTAAGTATGACTATGGCAGCATTATTATGCGGGGTGTCTGTTTTCCCTGCTTCCGCTGCCTCGCCAAAAGAAGTAACAATGCATCATCATAAGCTAATCTCAGAGGAAGAAATGCAGTCTCTCGAAAAACTCGGCTATAACAAACATGAAATTTGGAAAGCTGCCCACATTGCAAGAATCAGTAAAAAGGAAATTAAAGACGTTTTAGCTTACTATAAGCAAAATAAATCTTGGGAGAAAACAGCACAGCATTTCGGTGTAGATCCAAGTAAATTGAAAAAGCATCATATGAATAAAGAAACGAAAAAAGCACTACTGCAAGAATTAGCAAATATGCAAAAGTCCACACCAGATGGACTAAAACAAAAAATGAAAGAGTATAATATCAGCTTACGTCAGCTCACGGTATTAACAATCATCGCTCAAAAAAGTAATACTTCTCTCGATGATGTACTGAAAATGAAAAAAGATGGGATGGATATTAAACAAATTGCGGAAAAATTAAATGTTAAAAAAGAAGATATACGGGCAGAAATGATTAAATTAGTGAAGTCTATTAAAGAAAAGAAAACAAATTAGCCTGCCAAAAAGGAAGAGATATTCAATACTCTTCCTTTTCTTTATCCCGCTATTTGTGGGTAGTAAAACTCCCACCTCAAAATTCGGCTGGTGCAAAGAAGTTAGGTGGGCGATCAACTGCCCGTAAACGTCCGATTGGTGAGGGCTAATAATCAGTGGGAGATGAACAAAACCCCCACTGATTAAAGTTTCACTTTATGAACTTTCAATTTTCAAGTATAAATTCCCGTCTTTCCCAAAAACTAACACGAGTAAATGATGTAGGCAAGGGGTGAGAAAATGTTTCTTTCGTCTAAAAAGAATACAAAAACAATCTGTTCCATTCCAGAATTTATCCAAACTATGAAAGGGTCTAGTGATTTCGTTTCTTATAACATCGTAGAAGATGGGACGTTATGTTTGTTTTATTATAAATCTACAGCCGAATCACTCCTCATTAATCGATTCATTTTAACACCTATAAAAAGAGAATTAGATCACATTAAAAATATAAGCGATATAGCAAATATCGTCACACTCGAGGAGATTATCACCGCCCCTTCTATTGATGATATTCGTGAAAAATTATTAAGTGGGTATGTACTTATTCAGCTAAAAAATGATTCTCACTCAGCAGAATATGCACTTATTCGTGCCGAGAGTTCAGTGTTAGGTACACGGTTATATAACGATACAGAAAATGAATATAGTGTCATCGGTCCAAAAGTTGGATTTGTTGAAAATATTGATACAAATATACACTTACTTCGCCGGAATATTGTAACGGAGCAATTAGTTTTCAAACAAGTTGTAGTTGGCTCTATATCAAAAACAAAAGTCGTAGTTGCTTACATCGAAGGCATTACGAATGAACAGCACGTTAATACTGCAATGCAGCGCCTACAAGACATTGACTTTGATGTTCCTTTCGATGCGACTATGATTGAACAGTTTATTAGTGATAACAGCAACTCTCCCTTCCCTGTTTTACTCCCTACAGAGCGTTTAGATCGCTCCGTTTATGCATTATTGAATGGAGGAGTTGTCATTTTAACAGACGGTTCACCATATGCATTAGCTGGACCAGCGACATTACTCGATTTCTTCGTCTCTCCAGAAGATTATTATTTACCATGGATAGCGGGCTCATTTCTTCGGATGGTTCGTTTTTTTGGAGCTGCATTCTCTTTATTTTCGTCAGCCATTTATACAGCTGTATTAACATATCACTATCAAATGATTCCAGCTGATTTACTTGGCCCTATTATTTATTCTAGAGCTAATGTACCTTTCCCACCTGTTTTAGAGGCACTTTTTTTAGAAATTACAATTGAATTACTTCGCGAAGCTGGGGCACGATTACCGACAAAAGTTGGACAAACAATCGGTATCGTTGGTGGGATTGTAATTGGGCAAGCATCTGTTCAAGCTGCTTTAACAAGTACAATTTTATTAATTGCGGTCGCTTTATCAGCACTCGCTTCTTTTACAACACCAACTGTAAAAATGTCTTCTACTATCCGGATACTACGATTTCCGCTTATTCTTTTAGCTGGTGCATTTGGGGGCTTAGGTCTCATTGTAGGATTCGTATTCATATTAGCTCATTTAATTCGTTTAAAATCACTTGGATCGCCTTATTTATTACCTTTATATCCATTTCGCGGTTTAGGGACAGCGGAAGGCTTTCTACGCTTACCATTTAGCCAAACTGCACAGCGTGCTTCTGTTCTAAGACCAAAAAAGAAATGGCGCTATGATCCAAACAAAGCGAAAGAAAAACATGATGGTGAGGAGAAATGAAAAATATTTTATTATGCTTTTCCATTATCATTTTAATTTTCCAATCAGGCTGTACACAACCAAATATAGTAGACACACAGCGAATTATTCATGTAGGTGGATTTGATATAACGAAAGATAAAAAATTTCGCGGGACAATTCTCTATCCAGATTATACAAAGGGCGTACAATCTAAACCAGAAACTCAGTCAACTACTGCAAGTACACTTGAAACAATCTCTTCACAGCTAAACGCCAAATCGCCACATACGATCGCTGTAGGTCAAATGCGTGTTGTCTTATTTGGAAAAGCATTTGGTGAACGTGGAATTGGGGATGTTATTAACAACTTACAACGTGACCCTAACATTGGCCGAGACGTACAGCTAGCACTTGTAGACGGATCAACAGAAGAACTTCTCAAGCATGTTAAAACAAATGGATCGCTCTATCTTGCTGATTTACTTGAGCAAAATATAGAAACTGAAACAATTCCTCGGACCGCTTTAAATATTTTTTTGTATAACTTTTACTCATCAGGAGGCGATCCCTTTCTTCCCTATATTGAAGTTGACGAAGACAAATCAGCTTCTATTAAAGGCATCGCTTTTTTTAAAAAAGATAAAGTGGCTATGTATACAGATAAAAAAGGCTCTTTTTTATTAAAATTACTCATTAATCCAACTAAAAATGGACGTTACGAAGTTCCGATACGTCAAGGTAAACATAAAGGATTAATCGCCACTCAAAACTTATCTGGAAAAAGTGTTTGTGACGTTTCTCAAAATGGTAGTATTCCGAAAGTTCACATCCACTTAAAACTAAATGGACTCATAAAAAACACTCCTGATTGGCTTGATTTATCTAAAAAGGAGAATATAACTTACGTAAAAAAACATGTAGAAAAAACACTTGAAAAACATTTAAACGAATTAATAAAACAATTCCAAGAAAAAGATATTGATCCAGTAGGTATACGTGAAGAAATTCGTAGTCACTCAAGAAAATGGAGTATGAAACAAATTCAAGAAATGTACCCTAGCGTAGACGTTGCGGTTAATGTGCAAGTTAATGTCGTACAATCTGGTATCGGAGAATAATGAGGTGCTAAAATGGCTGAGCAAAATAAAAAGAATACTGTTTCTCCTTATTTCGTATTTCTTTTATTACACTCCCTTCAAATCGGAGTAGGTGTGTTAGGATATCAACGAATTATTGCGCAATATGCTGGCTATGATGCTTGGATTTCCCTTATTGTTGCAGGTATTGCAACTCATATCGTATTATTTTGTATGCTTAAAATGTTAGAAAAAGATAATGATTTAATTAATATTCATATGACATGTTTCGGAAAGTGGCTTGGTACCTTTCTTTCCGTTTGTTTCACCTTATACCTTCTATTATTTTGTCTTACAGTTCTTCGTACATATATTGAGATCATTCAAGTGTGGGTCTTTCCTACCATTAAACCATGGAAATTAACTTTATTATTTTTACTCGTGACTTACTATGTTATAAAAGGCGGATTCCGCTCTGTAACAGGAATATGTTTTTGGGGCACTGTATTACCGTTTTTTGTAGTACTATTTTTAGCCTTCCCGATGAAATACGCACATTTCCGCAACATTTTACCTATTCTCACGCATTCACCCATAGACATTCTAACTTCGGCCAAATCTTCTGCATTAGAATTTCTTGGGTTCGAAGCAATCCTTATCTTTTATCCTTTTATTGAAAAAGGAAAATCTCTAAAGAAATGGGCGCATGGTGGCATAGCCTTCTCAACCATTCTATATGTACTCTTGGCAATCATTTCTTTTATGTACTATAGCCAAGAGCAATTGCATCATACCATTTGGCCTACATTAACGATGTTAAAAATTATTAAAATCCCCTTTATTCAACGATTTGAATACATAATTATTTTCGTATGGTTCCTTATTATTTTACCTAACCTTTGTGTAACGATTTGGTCTTCTTGCCGTACTATTAAATGTTCTTTTCGCATACCATTTAAAATTACATTGCCACTTTTTATCACAATTGTATTTATTTCATCCCTATTTTTTACAAACCGTGAGAGTATCAATACATTAAATACAGTACTGTCTCAAGCAGGTCTATATATTGTATACGCTTATATCCCAATTTTATTTCTATTCCATTCACTAAGATGGCGCTTCAAAAATCAGTCGAAAAAATCTTCAACCGATACACCATAATCTTTGATACAATTTGATTAATACATTTGTAAAGGGGACAAGCGAATGAAAAAGTATGTATTTTCTTTACTTGTAGTACTGAGCTTAATTCTTACTGGATGTGGGAGTACTGGTACAAACGAAAAAAAGTCATCTGAATCAAAAGAAGAGCATGACCACGCATCGCATACTCAGCAAGCTGACATTCAAGAAAAGACAAAAGGAGTCGACACACTTCCGGCCTTCCTAGACAAGCTTGATCCACAAATGAAAGACATCTATACTGTCGCGGGACAAAATGCTGAACTATTAGATTGGATTCCTTGTTACTGCGGCTGTGGTGAAAGTGTAGGACATAAAAATAATAAAAATTGCTTTATTCGTGAAATCAAAAAGAATGGTGAAGTTGTTTGGGATTCCCATGCAACAACTTGTGTAAATTGCTTAGAAATCGCAGTTGAATCTGCTTCGATGAAACAAAAAGGAAAATCAACGCTTGAAATTCGTAATTATATTGATAATAAATACAAAGAAGGATATGGGAAACCAACACCTACGCCAATGCCAAAAGCTTAAAAAACGAGGAGACTCCTCGTTTTTTTTCTTTTCATTCACTTTTTTTCTTAACAAATTCTTTCAAGTGTATTTCTCCTCGCTTGTCACACACTATATATAACTCTTCGGTAAGGAGGGTAACACAGTGCAAACATATAACGACTATGACAAAGCTCTCTATTACACGTATTGCTGTAATTGGGATAAACTACTCGTTTTAATGGTTCAAACGAATGACCAACTATTTTCTAAGCGTATTGAACACTTTTTACACGCTTATCAATACAGTAAAGAATTACCAGACGTTGACAAACAATTGCAGCTCCTATTTCAATATATTGATCATGCATCCCAGAAGTCACATGTAGAAGAAGTAGTAGAGCAAATTCAAATGTAAAATATAGCGCTATTCTCTCTTAGAGAATGGCGCTTTTTTGAACATTTTTATATCAATAAAAGTTTCCTTTTACAAAACTTTTATTGATAAACATATTTTCTCTTTCTTTTCTGTACTACTTCATACTATAATTTAGTATGTAACTATTATAAGTGAGGTATAAAATATGGGACGAGAAAAAAAGCAAGAGTATGCTTTATTTACTGCATGGGGAGCTTCTTTTATTGCTACGCTAGGTAGCCTATACTTTTCCGAAATCATGAAATTTGAGCCTTGTGTCCTTTGCTGGTATCAACGTATCTTTATGTATCCATTCGTTTTATGGCTCGGCATTGCTGTAGTAAAAAAAGATTATCGCATTGCAAGTTATTCCTTACCAATTGCAAGTATTGGTGCTTGTATTTCTTTATATCATTATGCAATTCAAAAACTTTCAGCACTATCAGCTGCAGGAGCAGCTTGCGGACGCGTACCTTGTACGGGAGAATACATAAACTGGTTCGGCTTTGTGACAATCCCGTTTTTAGCTCTTATTGGCTTTATCACAATCGCTATTTGCAGCTTTATTGTAATTAAAAACAAATAAGGAGATGAAAGAATGAAAAAAATGCTTATATTTGGTGGTATTATTATCGCCTTGTTTGCAGCAATTTTCGCTGTAACACAAATGGAAGAAAAAAATGCTTCAACAAGCCAAAAAATTGATAATGCTACTAGTCAATCAGATGGTCCTGACTACTACACAAACAAAATTTCTCTTTCAGATCTCCAAAAGAATTTAAAAGAGAAAAAAGAAGAAACAGTATACTTTTATCAAACATCTTGCGTTCATTGCCAAAAATTATCTCCTATCGTAGTACCAATGGCTAAAGGCTTGAATATTGATATGAAAGTTATGGATATTGAAAAATTAGATGCTCCTTGGGATGAATATAAAATTAAAGGTACTCCAACAATCATTCATTTTAAAGATGGTAAAGAAGTGAGCCGTATTAGCGGCGAACAACCGGAAGACAAATTAAAAGAGTGGCTTGAGCAAACGAAAAAATAATAAGAAAAGGAAACTCCTTCTATACATGAAATGCGTGTAAAATCCCACACTAATGTATAAGGAGGGGATTTTATGCCAGAAGTGAAATGCTCTGTTTCCAATTGCTCATTTTGGGGACAAGGTAACCTTTGTCAAGCAAGTGCAATCGTTGTTCAACCTGATGCACAAGAAGCAGGTCAAATTGAAAACAGTTCGTATACAAGCGCTGCTTTAACAAACGAGACGCTAGAAAGCTCTGTAACAACGAGTGTAGAGACTTGTTGTCATACATTTAAACCGAAATATTAAACGTAAAAGCATACGATTAGTCGTATGCTTTTTTACATTCCCCTCCAAAAATCATGCATCATAAAGAAGTACAAAATAACGAGAAGGACCGTCCCGCATAAAGTAATGCGTCGATATACACTCTTCTCCCCTTCCCTCGCTTTAACAAATGCCCAAATAAATCCGACGAACAATATTAAATCAACATATGGAACATAAAAAGAAAAGACGAGAAACGCATACAAATACACGATAAATAAACAGGTCGTTACTAAGAAAATTTTAAATGCAAATTCACTTTTCATAATGTAACCGCCTCCCCAATCTGTACTGTATTATATTCAGCAAAACATAATAGTTGCTGTTTCAATTTTTTCATCTCACTATTTGTAGGCACGCGATTGGTATGAAATCATTAAAACCAACTAAACTTCATCACAAATAAGCTACCGCCTATACACGGTAGCTATTATGGAACATTATATTTCCTTTTATATATGTTACTTAAAATCGAATAAGGTAATTGCTCATAACGAATTTTTTCTCCCGTTTCCTCTACAATATACAAATTGTTTCCTATATAATAGGTTCCATCTTTTCGTTTGGAATACACTGCGTATTTTTCATTTGGCAATACCGTTTTTACTTTCGTTAATTGTCCATTTGGTTCTTGCCAATATATATTTACACGATCTACTAACGTAAGCATTCCAATTTGTTCTTCTTCTACTTTACGACCATTCCAACTCACAACACGATAACCAAGCTTATAAGCTTCATATTCGGGACTCGTATGAAAACGAGAAATAATTACTTTTGTCTGTAATTGTACCCGGTCGTATAACCATTGTATGTCCCGATCGTGCATGCGAATACAACCATTCGATTCCCGGCTTCCAATCGTTCCTTCACGATTTGTCCCGTGAATGGCATATTCCTTTTTATCCAGACCTAGCCATCTCGTACCGAGAGGATTATTCGGTGCACCCCCAGGTATTTTTTTACGATGGTATTCTTTATTTTTATATTTAGTTATAATACAAAAATTCCCTTCAGGCGTCGGGGTGCTATCTCTTCCTGTCGTTATCGGAAATGTTCTAGTATAGTTTCCCTCTTCAAAAAAAGACAGCTGATTCGTCGTAAGGTTAACTAATATTAAATGATCTGTATTAGCAAAAACGCTAGCTGGCAGGCAGAAAAATAGGATTACGATAAACCATACTTTCTTCATTTAAATCCTCCCTAGCACTAACATCATAATAAAGTGAAAATTTACTCGGTGGGGGGTTTTGTCCATCCCCCACTAAGTATTAGCCTTCACCACTCCCGCTATTTGCGGGCTGTTATCTCCCACCTAACTTCTGTGCTCCACCTGAATTTTGAGGTGGAATTTTACTGCCCGTTAATGCGGGATAAATGCAATTAACTTTACTTTGCTCTTATAAATGAAAACTATCCATTCACAATTACTCCACCATTTACATGCATCATCTGTCCCGTTACATATGCCGAATCACTAGACGCTAAATATACATATGCAGGCGCTAATTCATACGGCTGACCAGGCCTTTTCATAGGAACATTACTGCCAAACTGTGATACTTTTTTCTCATCAAAACTGGATGGAATAAGTGGTGTCCAAATTGGGCCTGGTGCAACACCATTTACACGAATTCCCTTTTGTACTAACGACTGAGATAGCGATCTTGTAAAAGCGACAATCGCTCCTTTCGTTGCAGAATAATCAATCAACGTTTCATTTCCTTCATACGCAACGATAGATGCCGTGTTTATAATTACATCCCCTTGCTTTAAATGAGAGAGCGCTGCTTTTGTAACATGAAAATAAGAAAAAATATTAATACGGAACGTTTTTTCTAACTGTTCCGCTGTAATATACTCTAGCCCTTGCTGCGGATATTGCTGTGCGACGTTATTCACAAGAACATTTAAACTCCCCAGTTGCCGGGCGGTCTCTTCCACAATATCTTTACAATGTTGTTCACTACTCAAATCCCCCGGCAGTAATATACAATTCACGCCTTCTTTTTCAACAAGTTGTTTCGTCTCACTTGCATCTTCGTCCTCATCTAAATAAGCAATCGCAATATTTGCTCCCTCTTTTGCAAAAGCGATGGACACAGCTCTCCCAATCCCACTATCTCCCCCTGTAATTAATACATTCTTTCCTTTTAACTTTTCGCTTCCTTTATAATTAGGATCTTCAAACTTTGGACGAGGATTCATTAATGATTCAATACCAGGCTGTTTATTTTGATGTTGCGCTGGCATCGTTAAAAAGTTTTTTTGCTGTGACATAACTTCCTTCAACTCCTTTTCCCTTATAATGTGCACAATATTAAAAACTACTTACACATAAAAAACCGCAATTCATGCTCATTTTCACGGTTAATATTCGAATTTAAGACATAAAATATGAATTGTTCTAAAGTTTTTATGCAAAACTATTGCAAAAAAGACAAAAAACGAATATTATATATAACTGTTGTGAAAATTATTCGTAAAAAGAAAGGATGTTTATATGTTTAACCTTTCAAAACATAAAACTTCTATTAAAACTGAAATTATGGCAGGTATTATTACCTTTTTAACAATGGCATATATCATTGTCGTAAACCCTGTCATCCTTGGGGATGCAGGTGTTCCGTTTGAACAAGCATTTACAGCGACAATCATTGCAGCTGTTGTCGGAACATTATTTATGGCGATCTTTACTAATTTACCAATCGCAATTGCACCAGGTATGGGATTAAATGCTTACTTCTCTTATTCTGTTGTAAAAGCTCATGAAGGCATGACTTTCGCAATTGCATTCTCTGCTGTATTCGTAGCAGGTATGATTTTAATTTTGCTATCATTCACATCTTTCCGTACAAAATTAATGGAAGTAATTCCTGAAAACTTAAAACATGCACTTACTGCTGGTATTGGTCTTTTTATCGCTTTTATCGGTTTACGCTTAACAGGAATTGTAACAAAGCATGACTCTAACTTAGTTGGACTTGGTGATCTTCATTCTCCTCCTGTTTTACTAGCATTAGCTGGCCTTGGAATTACAATTGTCCTTATGTCTTTAAATATAAACGGGGCACTATTTATCGGAATGTTATTAACTGGTAGTATCGCTTACTTCACAGGTCAATTAACATTTTCAAATGGGGTTACATCAATGCCTGGATTACCAGAAGGAATTATCGTTTCAAATCCAATTACTGCTGTATCTGATGTAATTAACTACGGATTATACGGCGTTGTGTTCTCATTCTTCCTTGTTACACTATTTGATACAACCGGAACATTACTTGGTGTAGCACAACAAGGTGGATTTATGAAAGACGGAAAGCTTCCAAAAGCAGGACGAGCTCTTCTATCTGACTCATTCTCAGCAACAATTGGAGCTATGTTCGGAACAACACCATCAACAGCTTACATTGAATCATCTGCTGGTGTTGCAGCTGGTGGCCGTACTGGTTTAACAACAATTACAGTAGCTGTACTATTTGCAGTAGCAGCATTCTTCGGACCGTTAGTGAGCGCTGTTTCTGGCGTTTCAGCTATTACAGCACCATCATTAATTATCGTTGGTAGTCTTATGATGGGTTCAGTTCGATATATCGATTGGGATACGTTCGATGAAGCATTCCCAGCATTTTTAGTAATCTTAAGCATGCCACTTACATCAAGTATCTCAACAGGTATCGCACTTGGATTTATTTCATACCCACTTATGAAAGTGGCAAAAGGACAATTCCGTGCTGTTCACCCACTTGTGTATTTATTCGGGATCTTGTTCGCTTATCAATTAGTTTTCTTACCACATTAAAATCCCTCATAAAGAGGGATTTTTTTCATAAATAAAAAAGTAGAGCATCGAATTCCGATGCTCTACTTTTCTTTTGCAACAATCACACGAACCACTTTTAGCGCAAGCAGTAAGAGCAAGTTTGCTACTGCTACAAGTCCTAAGAAGACTGCTATCATCAGCTCTCCCATTCCGTTATTTACTAAAAACATAACGAAAGACATAAAAGCTAAAGCAAACAGTATTAACGTTGGTATGTATTTAATAAAAGGCTTCTTATATGATTTTTTAGAAAGAAGAAATGTAATTACTAATGTCATAATGAAAACAAAATATACGGCAAATAAGAAAATCAGCCAAACTACTTAACTATAAAAGCCCCCTCCAAATATAAAGGGAGCTCACAATTTCTAATACCTCTCAGCTACCTGTAATTCTTTACTATACTTTTGAATGAAAACTGATGAAATAACCATCATCATTCCTACACTAAACCCAATAAGCTGATTTAGTAACATTTCATCATAAATCAACCAGCGCAGCAGAAATGCACCGCCAAAAATAAGCATTGCAGTAAATCCAGTATGTCTAAGCCCTTTATATACATTTTCCATATGTATCATCACATACTTTTATCCACATTACACCATAACGTTTATTGAATATTGCCATCAAGTAAACGTATCGTCCTCTGGCAATATTCAGCCACCTTTTGATCGTGTGTTACAACTAGTACCGTTTTTCCTTGTTTATTAATTTCTTTTAAAATGCTCATAATTTTTTCCCCGTTTTCTTGATCGAGAGCGCCAGTCGGTTCATCAGCAAGTATAATTTTTGTATCTTGTGCTAAAGCCCTTGCTATTGCTGTTCTTTGCTGTTCTCCACCTGATAACTCGTAAGGATATTTGTTAATATGCCTCTCAAGCCCTACCATTTCCAGCATTTCTTTTGATATTTGTATACATTTCTTATGAGAAATTCTTCTATATATAAGTGGAAGCATTACATTTTCAATAACTGTATAATCATCTAGTAGCGAAAAGTTCTGAAACACAAATCCAACTTCCTTATTTCTATACTTATGATAGTTTGACTTTAATGTACTCATATCCATGCCATCTAAAAAATACTTTCCAGTAGAGGGGCTATCAATTAAGCCAATAATGTTAAGTAAGGTTGATTTCCCCGAACCAGATGGCCCCATAATAGCTATCATTTCGCCTTTTTCTATTGTAAGATTAATATCTTTTAAAGCACTAAAATTACTCTTTCCGTATCCCTTAGCCACATTTGCGAGCTGAATCATCTATAACACCTCTTTCATATATGTATTTTTTATTTTTAGTACATTGAAGTAAATGATTGCATATATAATGAGGATCATTACAATTGATAGAGCACCTATAACAATCAATGATTCTATAGAGACTTGTAACGTTCCAAAGAAAGATACTGTACTATTTTCTAGCCCTTTCTGAATTTCAATTACTCCGCTATTCTCCCATTGAAAATACATAATTCCTATACATATAGATAAAATGAATAACAACATATACTCAATAACAAACGTAAGACATAGTTGAAAAGTACTTGCTCCTAATGCTGATTTAATAGAAATATTTTTACGCTCCATATAAAGCGCTGCCATTGATGTTAATAAAATAGATATAAATGAAAAAAATAAAACTGTACCGCTTAATAATAAGGGGTATGACATATTATCAATGCCCTGCTTTTCATTTTCTAACAATTTATTCGGATTTGTAATATAATACGAATACCCCTTGCCTTCTGTTACCTTTAATACTTTCTTTTGAAATTCATTTATATCCACTTTTCCATTTGTTTCTATAATCAGCCCATTGTATAAAAGTTCTACACTATAAAATTCTATTTCTTCTGTTCCAATTGGTAAAATAGCCATGTCATCTAATAATGTAATACGATTATCCGATATTTCACCGCTTCGAGGATATGTAAATGGTGAATTTTCTTCTAAAAAACCGATTACTTTTAGCTTCATTTTTCCAGATGGTATGACATCACCAATAGATACCTTTTCTTTATAATTAGCACCTAATATAACAGGTCTAATATCAAATACTGATTTATGAAATTCCGATTCCTCAAAATATCTGCCTTGTGAAAGTCGTATATGAAAGTATTTATTAATATCTTTATCAATAATAAGAGTCTTTATCGTTCCATTTTCTTTTTTTAAGCTAAGTGAATAGTTACGGAACAAATAATTTGTTGTATTTGTTATTGATATCGTATTAGATAACGCTTGAATGAAATGTTGATAATCACTTTTCGCTTTTTCTTCGCTAAACAACGTTATATCTTGCGTCGCATAAAGTTCATAGAAATTTTTATGAGTCGATAAATTATTTGCTACTGTCATCATTTTTCGATATCCCGAAAGATTACTAATAAATTCTATTGCTGAAGAAAATGCAATAATTAAAGAAATTACTATAATCAAACTTGGTAACAACCGTTTTTTCACAGACCGTATAGAATCAAATATAAAAAACATGACGACCTCCTACGTTCTTAAATGTTTTCCGGGATATATATTTATAATGTGCTTGATTGGAATTATAGTAACAAACATTGTAAGAAAAATTATAAAAACAACATTACATATCAATACATATAGTGTTAATGGTTTTAATAAGTATGTCTGAAAATACGTATGAATTGTTCCAGAAAATATTTCTAACGTAAGAAAAACCAACAACATCGCTGCTAGAGAAATAAACAAAATTTGAATATATAGTTCGCAGTAAATAGACATATTAGAAGCACCTACTGCTTTTTTTAATGCAATCTCTCTTTCTTTTTTATAAATCCAAAATAAAACCGCAGAAATGCCAGAAGCAATTGCAACAAGAATGAATTTATAATAATATTTATTTGCTGGATCTATATATGTTACATTTAGTTCCTGAAGATCTCTTTCATTCAGTATTTGAACCTCACCCGAAATTACTTCTTTGCTCTTATTCATAAAAGTTTTTATTTCGTTATGGATAGATGATGTAGGGTTAACAACTGTTAATTGTAATTGTTTACTCGCGATAATACCTTTTTTAGATATAGTAGGTAAGTTTTGAAGTGGAACGTATATGCCTGCTACGCCGACGTCACTGTCTTTTCTCGATATAGTTCCTATTTTTTTATATGTATCATCAAATTCATATAATTCCTCTACATTCGTTTGATCACCAACAACCATATCATTTACATTTTCACGATGAAAATATTGCCCTTCAGAAATATATGGCGTCCAATAATACTCATCTTTTAAGTTCACAGCTATGATCTTTGTTGCCCCTGAACTATTTAATGCTTTTAAATGCTCTACGTAAATATCACTTTTCACAAAAGTATCTTGTATGAAAGGAATTATCGCTTCCAATTCAGTTGCATTCGCTATCGGAACAGTTAAAATTTGATTTTTTTCTAGGAAACCGATTTGAAAAGCAGATATAAAATTTCGTTTAGACTCTGTTAAAAGCGCGGCAACTGATATAGAAAGAAAAGAAATAAAAAATGCCATAAGAAGAATTACTGAAAATAGTTTGTTGCTTTTTATATTTTTAAAAGCTAAATACATGTCTCTGCTCCTTTTAGATAAGAAGGAGACGATGAACATCCCCTTCTCCTTATCCAAATATTTATAAAGACAACTATTTAATATTTTTTATTACTGTAATCGTAAGTTCCTATTACTATTAAAGGTACCTTTGTAATCGTAAGTTTCCATTACTATCAAAATTACCTTTGCGAATCTCTTCTTGATAGTCATTATCCTCATTAGCATAATGCTCAGAGTATAGTCCTTTTGCACCAAAGGCGTTATATGCACCATTACTCACAGTAGCATTTAATGCTCTTCCAGATTCATGGGATCCTAATTTATCCGAAGCGCTTTCAATATATGAATTATTTCCATTTGAATTAATAAAAGAAATTGCTACTGAACAGCGAGATGCATTTTGATTCGTAGTCGTTTGAGCTCTGTAAGATAGTAGATTACCGCTTTTGTGACCACTTAAAGTTGGATAGAATGCACTTGTTGAGATTGATGTTGCTAATAATACTAAAGTCGTAATTGAAAAAACCTTTCCTTTCATTAACAATCACCTCATAAATTAAATAGTTTAGTAGCGCTACATCGTCATAATACCCTTCAAGCCAATTTTTCTCAATAATAAACCCATATGTTTTACAAACTCTTTAAACACTTAAACATTAATACATTTTTAAAAAGTAACGTATAAGTAGCAATACAAAAAAGGCTGCAGAGAACTCCTTCTCCACAGCCTAATTATTATTTTTGCAAAAACGCCTGTAAATCTGCAAACTGTCTCTTCGCATCTTCATAGCCTTGCTCATATAGATTTTGTAATTTAGCCGTATCCTTTTCCATACGATCTACTTGAAGCGGCACTTCCGGGCGAATAACAAATAAATTACCAGCTTGTTCTTCTTTTTCAATGTAGTGAAGTGTTTCATTATACACTTCATAACGAGCTAGCATCGTGTTAACAAGGTTCGGGTATTTTTTATAAGCTTTCGTTGCAACCCAGCCAAATTTTGATTTTTTCTTTGCGTAACCATGGTTTCTCGTCAAAATAACGACTGATTTTTTAAATCCATCCTCCTGTGCTTTACGAACTGGAATCGGATCAGAAATCCCGCCATCTAACAATTGCTTACCACGGTAATTTACTACTGGTGCAATGAAAGGTAATGAACTAGACGCTTGTAATAAATTTAGCGCATCATCATTCGTTCCCTCTTTTTCAAAATAAACAGACTGTCCTGTTTCACAATCCGTTGTTCCTACAAGAAAGCGTTCGGGACTATTAAAGTATGTTTCAAAATCAAACGGCACATGCTTTTCTGGTATTTCATGAAAAATGAAATCCATATCAAATAACTGACGTTTTCTCCATAAGTTTTTATACGATAAATACTTCGGATGTGATACATAATCAATATTGACCGTTTTGTTTCTATTTCTTTGTCTGGAAAGATACGACGCTGCATGACAAGCACCAGCTGATACACCGACTACATATGGAAAATATAAATCTTGTTCCATAAAGTATTCTAGTATCCCACCAGTATATACACCACGCATACCGCCTCCTTCTAATACTAACCCCGTATTTTCAAGCATGTTATTCTCTCCTCTTTATATACATTGACTCTTTAATTATTCACTATGTTAAGTATCTTTTTCTATTATATATGAGTTCTTTCAGAAATTATATTCAAAAGGCTTGAAAAAAAGAAAAATAGAGACTCCTCAACAATCCAATCTCTATTTTAAGCTCTTTGATCCGCAACGATATGAATATCAATATACTTCGTTTGTCTCATAATTTCATTTACAATAGAGCCTTTTCGTATTTCTTCCCACCGTGTTCTCGCCGATTGTCCGAGTAAAACTTGTGTCACCTGTAGTCTTTTCGCAACTTCAATAATAACATCAGCTGGCTTTCTTCCTTTCGCTTCTTCTAATACAAAGCTCGCCTCAAATTGATTCGTTAGCGATTTCCACTCTTCAATTGTTTGCTTTTTCCCTGCTGAAAGGGAATCTATATTTTCCCTTTCTACATTTAAGACATACAATTCAGCGTTTAACCGATCAGCCATGCGCCAACCTCGCCGTATTAATTTCTCCGCTGTCGAACTATATTGCACACAAACGAGAATTTTTTCCTTCACGCCAATCGGTTCTATAACTGTTTGGCTAATTTTCTCATCCATATCATCTGCAACTTCTCGAAGTGATAATTCCCTTAGTGCCCCTAAATTATTAAGTGTAAAGAAATTTTGTAAGCTTTGTTGAATTTTTTCTTCCTTATATATCTTTCCATCTATTAATCTCTTCCTTAATACTTCCGGTGTTGCATCAACGAGTTGAATTTCATTTGCTTTTTGCAAAATAAAGTCTGGAATACGCTCTCTTACTTTTATATTCGTAATTTGAGCTACAATGTCATGAACACTTTCTAAATGTTGAATATTAAATGCTGATAATACGGATATGCCTGCTTCTAATAATTCTTGTACATCCATATAACGTTTCTTATTTTTAGATCCAGGAATATTACTATGCGCGAGTTCATCCACTACAACTACTTGCGGTGCACGCTTTATAATTCCTTCCACATCAAGCTCACAAAATAACTTTCCTTTATACTGTATTTCTTTTAAAGGGACTTTTTCTAAATCAGCAATCGCTTCTGCTGTCTCTTCCCTCCCATGTGTTTCAATTAAACCAATTACAATATCAATACCATCTTTTTTCATTTCTCTAGCATCATAGAGCATCTTATAACTTTTCCCTACCCCTGGTGCAGCCCCTACGTATAGCTTTAACTTCCCGCGATTTTGCTGACGAATATATTCTAGATACTCTTCTGGCGTCCGCCTTTGAAACGTCGGTTTATAATCATCCGCATACAAAATACTCACACCCTTTCTTTTGAAACAACGCTACCTCAATCCTTTAGATTGAGGTAGCGTTGTTTCTATTTCATTAGTTTCTGTAATTCTAAATTTAACTTTAAGACATTCACGCGATCTTCTCCAAACAAGCCGAGTGCAGCGCCTTCCGTTTGATCCTTAATCAATTGATCTAGCTTTTCTTTCGGAATATTCGTTAATTTCGATATACGATCTACCTGTACAGAAGCCGCCTTTGGACTAATGTCAGGATCAAGCCCTGAACCTGAATTCGTCACTAAATCTATCGGTACTTCTGTAACTGGAACGGTTGGATTTTGTTTCTTCCAGTCTTCAATACTTTTCTCTACTCGTTTCTCTAAATCTGGATTAGACGGTGCATAGTTATTTGAACCAGATGCCTCTGCTTTATATTCTATACTAGAGACGCGTCCATGAAAATAACGTGGATCTGTGAAATTTTGACCGATTAATTTTGAACCAACTATTTCATCCTTATCATTATATATAAGACTTCCATCCGCATTATCCTTCATTACCACTTGCGCAATACCAGTTACAATAAGCGGGTATACGAGGCCACACAAAACTAAAAATGTAAAAGTAATACGAATAATTGGTGATAGTATACTTTGTTTCTTCGCCATCTTTTTCCCCTCTTCCTTATATGAACAAGCCGACGATCATATCAATTACTTTAATTCCAATGAACGGAACGATAACCCCGCCAAGCCCGTAAATGAGTAAGTTTCGGCTAAGCAGCGCATTCGAACTCATCGGCTTATATGCAATACCTTTCATCGCTAGCGGAATGAGTAACGGAATAATAACCGCATTAAATATTAATGCTGATAAGATTGCTGAAAGCGGTGATGTTAATTTCATAATGTTTAATGCTTCCATTTGCGGAATCGCAAGTGTAAACATCGCTGGAATGATTGCGAAGTATTTCGCAATATCATTCGCAATACTAAACGTCGTTAACGCACCACGTGTCATTAACAATTGCTTACCGATTCCTACAACCTCAATAATTTTAGTTGGATTCGAATCTAAATCGATCATATTGGCCGCTTCTTTCGCAGCTGTGGTACCACTATTCATCGCCAATCCAACATCAGCTTGCGCTAACGCCGGGGCATCATTTGTACCATCACCTGTCATTGCTACAAGTTTCCCTTTATCTTGCTCTGCTTTAATAACCGCAATTTTATCTTCTGGTTTACACTCAGCAATGAATTCATCTACCCCTGCTTCTTTCGCAATTGTTGCTGCTGTTAATGGATTATCACCTGTACACATAACCGTTTTAATTCCCATTTGGCGCAATTGTTCAAAACGTTCACGCATACCAGGTTTTACTGTATCCTTTAAATAAATCAAACCGTAAATACGATCATCTACTGCAACTACAAGCGGTGTCCCGCCCTCTTTTGAAATTAAATCTGCTTTTTGATTCACATCTTTCGGAATTGTTCCACCTTGCGATTGAACCCATTCAATAACGGCACCGACAGCACCTTTTCTCACTTTCGTTCCGTCCTGTAAATCAACACCACTCATTCTCGTTTCTGCTTTAAACGGAACAAATTCACCTTGTTCTGCAAGTTCTCTATTATATGATATAGATTTCGTTTGTACATATTCTATAACTGATCGACCTTCTGGCGTTTCGTCTAAAACTGAGCTAATTGCAGCCCATTTTCCTACTTGCTCAATCGTTTCATTTCCTACAGGTAGCAGTGTATGTGCCATCCGGTTCCCGAAAGTAATCGTACCTGTTTTATCTAAAATAATTGTATTAATATCACCCGCAGCTTCTACTGCTTTCCCTGACATTGCTAGCACATTAAATTTTGTCACACGGTCCATTCCAGCAATACCAATCGCTGATAATAACCCACCAATTGTCGTTGGAATTAAACAAACTAACAACGCTACAAGTACAGCTGTATCAATTTGAAACCCTAAATAATTTGTGAAAATCGGCAACGTCACAACAACGATTAAGAAAATAAGAGTTAAACTCGTTAATACTGTATTTAAAGCAATCTCATTCGGCGTTT
The DNA here is from genome assembly GCF_040838205.1 of Bacillus sp. S4. Classification (NCBI taxonomy): domain Bacteria; kingdom Bacillati; phylum Bacillota; class Bacilli; order Caryophanales; family Bacillaceae; genus Bacillus; species Bacillus sp. S4. The sequence goes on along the minus strand of NZ_JBFPJI010000015.1, from coordinate 13,989 downwards.
TTTGACGAGCAGCGCCTTCTACTAATGAAATCATTTTATCAATAAATGATTCACCAGGATTGCTCGTAATTATAATTGTAATCTCATCACTTACGACCATCGTTCCGCCTGTTACGGAACAAAAATCACCGCCCGCCTCTTTTATTACAGGAGCTGATTCCCCTGTAATTGCAGATTCATCTACAGACGCTAATCCTTTAATTACTTCACCATCATTCGGAATCATTTCTCCTTGTTTTACAATAACAACGTCACCTTTTCTCAGATCAGTTGCTGAAACTTGAACAATATCTCCATTTTCTTTTACAACATTTGCAAACACATCTTTCTTCGATTGTTTTAAAGAATCTGCTTGTGCTTTACCACGACCTTCAGCTAACGCTTCTGCAAAGTTAGCAAATAAAACTGTAAATAATAGAATGAGAGAAACTGTTATATTAAACCATCCTGGTACACTATTAGAACTACTTGGAAGAAAGGATAAAATGAACGTAATTATAAAGCCAATTTCCACAATGAACATAATCGGATTCTTTATCATTACTTTCGGATTCAATTTCGCAAAGGATTGTTTCATCGCATGCGTCACGATATCACGATCCAACGTTTTCGCTTGTCTAACCTCATCTTCCACAGCATGTATTTGTGACTGATTTATTTGTTTTTCTTTTACCACTACCGGTCTCATCATTTACCCTCCATTACTTCAATGTAAGAAATTCTGCAATTGGGCCGAGTACTAACATCGGGAAGAATGTTAACGCACCAACAATTACAATCGTTCCGATAAAGATCCCTCCAAATAAACCATTATCTGTACGGAACGTTCCGACTGTTTCTGGCACTACCGTCTTCTCTTTCAATGAAGCTGCCACAGCTAACATTGTAATTAAGCTGAAATAGCGCCCTAAAAACATAACTAAACCAGTTGTAATATTCCAAAACGGTGTATTATCTGCTAATCCTTCAAATCCTGATCCATTATTCGCAGCTGACGATGTATACTCATATACAACTTGCGTTAAACCGTGGAAACCTGAATGAGAAATTGCATCCGTCCCTAAATTTGTTGAAAGAGCTAATGCTGAAAACCCTAAAATAAGTAATGGATGAAATAATATCGTTACCGCAATTAATTTCATTTCCTTACCTTCAATTTTCTTACCTAAAAACTCTGGTGTCCGTCCAACCATTAACCCAGATATAAAGACTGCAATAATTGCATACATGATAATGTTGACAAAGCCTGCTCCAACACCGCCGTATACTGTATTTAACATCATATTTACGAGTGGTACTAAACCACCAATTGGTGTTAATGTATCATGCATCGTATTAACTGCTCCTGTTTCAGCAGCTGTCGTTACTGTTGCGTATAGTGAAGAAAATACTGTTCCAAATCGTACTTCTTTTCCTTCTGTACTTCCTTGTACATGTTCAATACCCATTCCATTTAACGCTGGATTCCCATTTAATTCCGCTGTAGTAATCGTTATAAACCCTAGTAAAAACACCATAAATAGTGAAACGAAAAGGATACGTCCTTGTTTTTTATTTCCTACCATTCGTCCGTACGTAAATGGTAGTGCTGTTGGCAATAACATCATAAGCATCATTTGTAAAATATTACTCATTTGTCCTGGATTTTCGAAAGGATGTGTAGAATTTGCCCCGAAAAATCCACCGCCGTTATTTCCAAGTTCCTTAATGGAAACGAATGATGCAACTGGACCACGCAAAATACTTTGCTTCGCACCATCAATTGTTTGTGCTGTAACTGCCCCGTCTAACGTTTGTGGTACACCAAGTGCGACAAAGACTAGCGCTGCAATAAATGCGATAGGAAGAAAAACTCTCGTTAATGCTCTCGTAAAATCAACGAAAAAGTTACCGAGTTCTTTTCCAGCGAGTCCTCTAATAAAAGCCATAACAAGTGCTAACGTCGTTGCTGGTGCCGCAAACATTAAAAATGTAATCCCGATTAATTGTGATAAATAAGATAAACCATTTTCACCGCTATAATGCTGTAAGTTTGTATCAGCCATAAAACTAATCGCTGTATTAAAAGCCAGCGTAGGCTCCATTCCTTCAATATGTGCTGGATTTAGCGGCAGCACACCTTGTAATCTGAAAATGAAATATACGACAACAATCATGAATCCATTGAGTAAAACTAATGATAATGCGTACTGTTTCCACGTTTGATTGTATGCTTTTACACCCGTAATTTTAAAAATAAGTTTTTCAAAAGGCCCGAATACTTTATCTAGCGTTTTGCTACCTTGAAAGGCTTTCTCTAAATAAATCCCCGTTGGCTTTGCTACTAAAATAAACAAGAGCATTGTAATAACGACTGCAACCCAAATCATAATGAATGATTCCCCCTAATTAAAACTTTTCTGGATTTAATAATGCGTACACTAAGTACACCGTAATCGCTGCAACAATAACCGATAAGGCAATCATCATGATTGCTTCCCTTCTTTCACAACTTTATCTGACCAACTTGCAAGACTTGCCATCGATGCGACTAACCCAACAAAAATACCGATCATTACAACATCTAACATAACTACCCCTCGCTTTTGTTAAATTTTACCATCTAGTTATCAAAAAAAGAACACTAAGCTCTACTTAGTGTTCGAAACGAACAACACAAAGTAAACCTCCTCTCTAAACGCTTACGAGGTTAGCTGTCGGATTCGGGCCTAAAGAGTAGCCCTACTTTCAAAATTGAAAGATTCACCCCAAGTGACAATGCACAAAATTGGTTCCCCCGCTCCATTTCTGGAACTCAGCGATTTTAGGTTTTTTTTGGAAATTTTACGAATGATTTATGAGAGTAAATATACTCCTCTAAATTTAACTTGTAAAGGGGTAAATTACTGAAAATAAGAAAATATCCATCTATTTAAGCGTTTACATTACGTGTTATTAATATTCTTTCATCTGTTTTCTTGTCTTTTCTTTCTTTTTCATAAAAATGATCCTTTAAATACGAAATAAAAAGAGCGAATTACATGAAGTGCATAGCTTGTTGCACTCAGCATTCGCTCTTTTTTCATTCAACCTTTATTCTCCACGCAAAAAAGCACGCAAATTTCTCCCTCGAATATAAACTTGTGATAATTCCGCATGTAACTGCTCATATTCGGTAATATCCGCCTCTAAATACAAAACATCTTTTGATGGTAATATAATATATGGACCTGGAAAAAGAGGATCGAGCACTACCAATTCGTGAACTCTCTCTACCGATATCGCCCAACGATTCGCTATATCTCCTAGTAACAACACTTTCATCTTCATTTCCCCCACCTTATTCAAAAAATAAAAAAGAAATATTATCACAGTTCGTAAACACTACAAATTTAGCTCCAATTGTTTCATAGAGCCTGGCCGGATAGCGTTTATTCTTTGTAACAACAGTAATAGGCGCTTGAAAAGAAAAACGAATGCGTTCTGTGAAAAAGCTAACTATCGGAAGCTCATCCCCTAGTAAAATTACCTTCTTAATACGCTCGCAAATACTAGTAAAATCCTGCTCCTTATTACAGCTATAAGTCCAATCAAATCCACAATTTCTAACTTGATCTGCTATCTCTTCATTTGCTGTAAAAATAATTAACTCATGCTGAAATGCTGCTAGCTCTCTTAAACTCTTTACCTTATTTTCTTCTCCAACGCAAATAAGCGTTAATTCCATGTACCTCATCCTCCTTAGCATAAAAGAACTCAAACATAGATTGATATTCTCCTATACTAATCAGACCGACGAAGTGATATATCCATCATGGCACCGCCCTCTCTCAAGACGCTTACGAAGTTAGCTGTCGGATTCGGACTTTGAGAGTAGCCCTACTTTCAAAATTGAAAGATTCACCCCTAGTGACAACGCACAAATTGGTTCCTCCGCTCCATAAATTTGGACTCAGCATATTACAAAAATGTATTCTGGCTGATATATTACTCCTGTGTTTGGAAAAAGTAAACAGAAAAAAGCCAGTTGTAAAACTGGCTTTTCCATTCTTTATGCTTATGCTTTATTCAATTTGTACGCAAAATGATTCGTCGGCCCATGACCACTTCCAATATTCAACGGCTCTTCAATCGCTATACTAATAAATCGTTTTGCCTCTTGAACTGCCTCTTCAATTGAATACCCTTTAGCAAGTCCTGCTGTAACTGCAGACGCAAATGTACATCCGCTTCCGTGCGTTTGCTTCGAAGGAATTCGTTCACTTCTAAATTCAATAAACTCTTCTCCATCAAAGAGTAAATCAATTACTTCATTACCTTGATATTCTGCATGTCCGCCCTTCATAAGCACATATTTAGCACCTAATTCGTGCAATACTTTCGCAGCTTCTTTACTATCTTCTATATTTTGAATCTCCATCCCAGTTAACACTTCTGCTTCCGGAACATTCGGTGTTACAACAGTTGCTACTGGTAATAAATATTCCTTTAATGCTTGTACTGCTTCTTGTTGTAATAATGATGCTCCGCCTTTTGCAATCATAACAGGATCTAGTACAATATTATTCCAGCCAAATTTCTTAATATGTTCTGCAACGATTTGAATAATTTCACTACTAAATAGCATCCCTAGTTTCACAGCATCTGGTGTTAAATCTGTACCAATTGAATTCAACTGTTCCGTAATTCCTTCTAAAGAAACAGGATATACCCCTTGAACGCCAAGCGTATTTTGAGCAGTAATTGCTGTAATAGCCGTCATTCCATACACACCAAGCTCTTGGAAAGTTTTTAAATCTGCTTGAATTCCAGCGCCGCCTCCGCTATCAGATCCTGCAATCGTTAAAGCTTTATTCACTTTCATCCCACTCATCCTTTTCTATCCAAAATAGCGATGATAAATTGTTTTCGCTTCACTTATATCTTTCGTTCCATGCACAAGTACACGACCATCTTTGAAAGCAACTAATCTCTTTTCTTCAACAGAAAATGATAATAAATATGGATTTACATTCAAATCATTCACGCGATTATTCAGCAATTCTTTATATTGCTCAAAATTCATTTCTTCTTTATGAGGTGGTCTAATTTGAACTGTATTTCTCCCGCATAACACTGCTGTTTTTGAAGTGTTTTCTTTATTTAAATACGGATATAACGCTTGCTCACCACACGATAGACAATTATGTTTACGAAGCTTTTGCACATTCATACATGAATACTCATTTTTCCATACATCAAATGATACAAGCCCCTCTCGAAGCGAGTCATAATCTTCTACTAACAGTTTAAGTGTTTCCGTTACTTGATGAGAAACGACAAGAGATACAGCAGGTGATATAATCCCCGCTGTATCACATGTCGCTCCACCAAGCGGAATCGATTGTAATAAACAAGATAAACATGGCGTTTTGCCTGGAATAATAGTATAAGAAAGACCGTAACTTCCTACACATGCCCCGTAAACCCATGGAATAGAATATTTTTGCGATATATCATTCACAATGAAACGCGTTTCGAAATTATCAGTCGCATCGATAATTACATCAACATTTGTAACGAGTTCTTCTAACTCTTCAGCCGTTACATCTTGAACGAGAGCTTCTACTCTTACTTCACTATTAATCTCTTCTAGACGTTTTTTTGCCGCCACAGCCTTCGGAAGGTTATTCTCTACATCACTCTCTGCATACAATTGCTGTCTTTGTAAATTACTCCAATCCACATAATCGCGGTCAACAATTGTCACCTTACCAACGCCAGCTCTTACAAACATCTCTGCATTTGCACTACCTAATGCACCTGCACCGATAATAAGTACATGCTTTTCTCTTATCTTTTGTTGTCCTTCTCCCCCAATTGGAGAAAATAGTTCTTGGCGAGAATATCGATTATTCAACTACGCTCATTCCTTCTAAAGGACTACTTGCCGTTGCACAACGTTTACGTGCAATACGGCCTGCTTCAAAGCCTATCCGCCCTGCCTCAATACCTAATTTCATTGCGTATGCCATTTTAATAGGATCTTTTGCCCCCGACACAGCCGTATTTAATAACACACCATCTGCTCCTAATTCCATCGCAAATGCCGCATCAGCTGGGCTACCAATACCAGCATCCACGATAACTGGTACTGTCGCTTGTTCAATAATAAAACTTAAATTTAATGGATTTACAATACCAAGTCCTGAACCAATCGGTGATGCACCTGGCATAATGGCATGCACGCCAAGTTCTTGTAATTTACGCGCTAATACAACATCATCAGATGTGTACGGTAGAACGATAAATCCTTCTTCAAGTAACATTTCAGATGCTTTTAACGTTTCTACCGGATCAGGTAATAACGTTCTATCATCACCAATAACTTCTACTTTTATCATGTCACAAAGTCCAGAAGCTTTTGCTAATTTCGCAATTCGAACAGCTTCTTCAGCATTTTTTGCTCCTGCTGTATTTGGTAATAACGTATATTTTTTCACATCAAGTTTCTCTAATAAATTAGGTTGCTTCGCATCAAATATATCCATGCGACGTACTGCGAATGTTAAAATTTCAGCCTCAGAAACGTCAATTGCTTTTTGCTGTACATCAAAATCAGAGAATTTCCCTGTTCCTAATAAAAGTCTAGAATGAAATGAAAATGGTCCAATGTTTAACATAATCAACCGCCTCCTACGAAAGTTACAATCTCAATTTGGTCTCCATCAAAAACTGATGTATCTTTATGATCATCTTTTTGTAAAATATCTTTATTACGTTCTACTACAACAATTCTGTTATCTAACTCTAAATGTGTAAGTAGCCCAGCTACTGTTTTTACACTCTCTGGTACTTCAATTTGGTTACCATTAATTTTTAAATTCAAACTTCCATCCCCTTTCTAAACCATTTTAGAAAGCAATGAATCTAGCAGATGATTCTCCTGCTTTCCTTCTATTAAATCAGCCATATACTGACCCGAAACAGGACTTAATAAAATACCGTTTCGATAATGTCCAGTACAAGCATATAAACCTTTTATTTCTTCATGCTCTCCCATATAAGGAGCTTCATGATTCGATTGTGGCCTTAATCCTGCCCATGTACTTTCCCACTCTGCTTCTTTTAAAGCAGGCAATATCGTATAAGCACGCTCTAATATGGAAGTAATACTTTCTGGTTGTACAGATTTATTGAACGTATGAGGCTTCATCGTTGCCCCAATCACATAACGGCCACCGCGCTTCGGCGTAATATAAAATCGCTCTTGGAAAATAGGAGCTTTCAAGAGAGGTTTCCTGCTTCTTACTGCAACAACCTCTCCCTTAACAGGATATGTACCCCAATCACTATGGAAATAATGTAGTAATTTCGTACTCCATGACCCTCCAGCGATAACGACTTTTTCGCATGTGATTACACCTTCACTCGTAACAATCCCAGTCACTTTATTATTCTCAATACGAATATCAAACACTTCTGTTTGTTCATATATGTCAGCTCCAGAAAATGCCGCGGAATGCGCGAATGCTTTCGTAAGCTCTGGTGCAATAACGTGACCATCTTTCGGATAATATACCGCTCCTATAATTGACTCGGATAGAAACGGCTCTTTTTCCCGTAAATGGTCCCCCGTTAGAAAATAGGAATCTTCACCTGTTTTCTGTTGCCAATCCATAATATGAAGAATTCTTTCCTTCTCATCTTCATTTTGGGCAATGCGATAAATGCCTTTTTCCTCATACCCAATATCGATGCCTGTCTTTTCACGTAAAACTTCTGCAAGTTGTGGAAATATAGCACGGCTTTCTCTAGCAAGCTCAAACAGCGGATCATATTCATCCCATTCTGCCTGAACACCGAGCAAACCAGCAGCTGCTTTCGAAGCTTCAGATGCGATTCTTTGTTTCTCTATAATCGCTACTTTATGCCCTCTTTCTGCTAGAAAGTGTGCAACTGAGCTACCAATTACACCTCCGCCAATAATCGCTACATCATACTTCTTACACATGTTTTTCCGCCCACTTTCTTATTGATTCCTTATAAGATTTTGCTCTGCTATACGGATTACTACTGCTTATAATCCCGGACATAACAGCAATGCCACTTACTTCACTTGCAAGAACATCCCTTGTATTTTCAGGAGTAATTCCTCCAATAGCTATAATCGGTATCGATAAGCTCTTTGCAATGTCCGAAATTTCCTCTAACCCTCTCGCCGGCACACCTTTTTTGCACTCTGTTGGGAATACATGACCATAAACGAGCGAATCAGCCCCATTCTTAAAAGCCTCTATCGCTTCTTCTAAAGAATGTACGGAATAACCAACATGCAAATACGAAAACTTTTCTTTCACTGACCTTACATCTGTACTTCGATACCCTAGCTGTACACGCGGGACATTTAATAAAACAGCAATATCAATTCGGTCATTTATAACAAGTTTAGATGCCGGAAAGCCTTTTTTTAAAAGGCTTTCCACCCCTTCATATAATTCCTTCGTACTTTTCTCACGCTCACGAATATGCAAATAATCAATCTCACTCTCAATTTGCATCGCTACATTCACTAACTCTTCGAACGGCATATGGCCATTTGAGATTACGTGGAGCTCATTTTTCATATTCATTCGCCTACTTTAAAATATTTTCGAATAACTCATCAGCTGGAACACTTTCTTTCGTCATTCCTTTGTCTTTCAGCCATTTATTTTGTTTCTCCCAAGACTCTTTTGAATCTGATAAGAATGGCTCATCTTTCGTTTCCATCTTCTCTAATAAAATTTTCATACTTTCTTTTTCAACTTCTGGCACAAGCGGGAAGTTTTCTTTTTCTTGGTGATTTAATAAAATATTTAATGCTTCATCCGGATTTTTCTTCATGAAATCATATCCTTTTTTCGCACCACGTAAAAAGGCCTGTAATGCTTCTTTATCCTTTTTCAAAGTTTTATCACCTGTTACAAATACAAGTTCATGATAATTCGGTACACCGTAATCAGCTGGATTAAAGTACGCCGGCTCATGACCCTCATGACGCATAACAGGTACTTCATGGTTAATGTATGCTCCTGTTACAGCATCTACTTTTTTCGTAATTAACGCTGGCACTAAATCAAAGCCTACATCAACTACTTTCACTGTATCTGGATTACCACCAGCTTCTTTTACCATCGTTTTTAAATACATCTCACTTAAAGGTGTTCCAGAATATCCAACTGTTTTTCCTTCTAAATCTTTCGGTGATTGAATGCCTGCTGATTTCAGCGATACGACATGATTTAACGGTGAACGCACGACAGCTCCAATTGATTTCACTGGAATTTGTTCATTTGCTCTAGCCATAACAACATCTGGCTGATAATACAAGCCAACTGTCACTTTTCCTGCTGCAGCTAACGTTAATGGATCAGTCGGATTAGAAGGGAATTTAATATTTACCTTTACTCCTTCTTCTTTAAAGTAGCCTTTTTCAATGGCTGCATAAATAAAGCTATGCACCGCATTTGGATACCAATCAAGCATGACCGTTATTTCTTTCTCTTTTTTACTCTTATCTGATGCTGAATTACTCGAGCACCCTGCAATCATTGCAACTAATAATGTAAACACAAAGATGCGTTTTAATAATTTCATGAATATTTCCTCCAACTAATGAATTTCTTTTCTAATATAGAAATAAGTATGACGAAAAAAATAGCTAATAATGATAACAATACAATTGGTGCAAATACACCAGCTCCGTCTAACTGCGTCATCATTCTTTTACTGAAATATCCAAGCCCAGCTTGTGCACCGAGCCATTCTCCAATTGCTGCCCCGATAACACTAAGCGGAACTGCAATTTTTAACGCTGAGAAAAAGTAAGGAAGAGCAGATGGCAACTTTAGCTTTAGAAAAATATCTTTTTTTGTTGCACCATACGTAACTAAGAGCTCCTCCCATTCTTTCTTCGTACTACGCAGTCCATCATACGTATTTACCGCAATTGGGAAAAACGTAATTAAGACAGTGACAACAACCTTGCTCCAAATGGTATATCCAAACCATAAAACAAATAGTGGCGCAAGTGCTGTAATCGGGATTGTTTGAGAAGCTACTAATAATGGATAAAATGCTCTTTCCATCCACGTACTCGCATTCATTAACATTGCTAGCCCTACGCCCAGTACGATAGAAATAACAACGCCTATTAAAACGACGTACAACGTTGCAGGTAAATGAACGGTAAATAATATATCTTTCAGCGCCCATATCTTCATTACAATTGCAGAAGGTGATGGCAAAATGTACATCTCATCTACAATTCTTGCGCCTACTTCCCATAGAGCAAGTAAAATTCCACTTAATATGAGGGCAGGTAATAACTCCTTCAAGCGATTCATCATACGAGTACCTGCCTTTGTAACATACTAAGGATCTCTTCTTTAAGCGCTAACACTTCAGGCTTATATAAATCTTTTCTTGTTCGGTTACGATCAAGCGGCACAATTCGCTCAGTTAAAGTTGCTATCGGTTGATTTTCTACAACCAAAATTCGATTAGAAAGAAACAATGCTTCTTCAACATCATGAGTGATAAATAAAATTGTTTTTTCCCACTCTTTCCATTGTTCAAACAACCATTCTTGCAAAGATGCCTTCGTTAAAGCGTCCAATGCACTAAAAGGTTCATCTAACAATAATATCTCCCCGCCTGTTAATAAAGTTCGGATAAAAGATACGCGTTGCCTCATACCACCAGATAAATCTTTCGGATATTTTTTCTCGTACCCTTGTAAACCAAATTTATGTAACAGTTCTTTCGCTTTTACTTGTGCTTCTTTCTTCTCCACACCTTGGCACTCTAGCGGTAAAGCCGCATTCTCAATAATCGTCCTCCACGGCAAGAGCATATCTTTTTGGGGCATATACCCTACAGGATGACTCTTTGTTTCTGTCAGCTCTATCTGTCCAGTACTTGCCTCTTCTAAGCCTGTAATAAGGCGAAACAAAGTACTTTTCCCGCACCCACTCGGTCCGATAATACTTACAAACTCTTTATCTTGTATAGAAGCATTTAATTCATCGATGATTGGTTTCTCATCATAATGAAAGGAAACATTATGAAACTGTAGTATGTTCTTGCTCCTCAAAACCCCACATCTCCTTACGATAAGCCATATCCCAGAATAAATATTCAAATCGGCTGGAATATAAGAAAATCTCCTCTAATCGATCTAGCTCTTTCTCTGACTTTCCAACTGCCATTTCATTTAATAAATCTATTAACCAAATACAAAGGTTACCGTATTCTTCAGAACTATATCCTTGAATCCACTCTCCAAAGAACTCATGATCTCTTGCTCCAGGAATATCATTTAAACGCTTTCCAATCTCCCAATAGCTCCACATACATGGAAGTAAAGCTGATATTAATTCTGCAAGTGTGCCATTTTGAGATACAGACATCATGTAATTTGTATAGGCTAAATTTTTAGCAGATGGTTTCGCAGATTCCATCTCTTGTGCAGAAATGCCAAGTCTTTTTGCATATTGTTTATGAATCGTCATTTCACCATTTAAAATCCCATCAATTTGCTCTGCAAATTTTGCCATCACTTGTGGATTCGTTGCCTTTACAACCCCAATTGCATATAGCTTTGCATAATCTAACAAATATAAATAATCTTGAATAATATAGTACTGGAATTTGTCTTTTTCCAACGTACCATCCCCCATACCTACTACAAACGGATGATTATGACTTTTCTCCCAAACAGGCTGCACCGTATCAAATAATCTTTCACAAAATTTCATTAATAATTCCCCTTCCTATATATCTATTTATCTCAATAAAAAAACCACTTCTGTATATAAGAAGTGGTTACAGCAAATAAAATTATAATTTATTCGTTGTTCCACTTCCCTTCGCTAGTATTATCTAGATCAGGTGTTGTAAGGGTTAAGGATTATTCCTCTCTCAGCACGAAAAGCACCCCTAGTGGTGTTAATATGAAATTTTCAAATAAAAAAGCCCCATTTCTATACGCAAAGAAACGGGGACTCATTGTTAGTGTCCGAATTGCTTCCCTACGCTAGCATAATCTAGATCAGGTAATAAAAAGGATCAAGGGCTTACGGCCCTACTCTCAGCTGGCAACACCAGCCCTCCTAGCAAACTATAAAATTATCACTGTCAGTATAACACCGCCATAAGACATCATCAACTGTTTTAATTTTCTTAATTGCGAATTAAATATTAACGTGTTAAACAAATATAAATGCGACCCCACAAATGATATATACAATATTTATATACGAATCTCTCTTCTAACATTATTTTTATTGATTTCATATTACATTTATGTGAATACGACCAATATATTATATCTTTATACTATAATAAAATTACAACTATACAACTAGAGGAGGTCTTTATTACATGAATATGAAAGCTACAGCTTTAACAGCAACTACTATCGCAATTGCTTCTTTACTTCCTTCTATGGGAGAATCCGATATACAAACAGCGGCTGCTAAGCAACCATCTACAGTAAAAACTGGATATGTAAAAATTGACAACGTTGCACTACATCAAAATAACCATGCAGACAGTGCAATAATTGATAACATTCGATTTAATAGCCCTGTTACTATTCTTGAGACAACTCAAGGTTGGTATAAAGTATCTGTTAACAACAAAACAGGCTATATGAAAAAGGATGCAATTCTATTCAAAAAAAATGTTCAACCAAAAAATCAATATATCGTAAATGCAAACGCATTAAACGTTCGTTCTGAACCTAATACAGAGTCTTCTATTCTAGATATATTACCAAATGGTCAATTCATTACCATTCAAGGTGAACAAGGGGATTGGTACAAAATATTACATAACGGTCAAATTGGATACGTACAAAAAACATTTGTATCTAATGGATCCACACCTCTAGTAAAAGGTGTAACTGTACAAGGTTCTCCTTCTTATACTGTTGCAACACCAAAATTAAATGTACGTAGCAATGCTAGTACAAGTAGCACTCTACTTGGCTCATTACAAAATGGTACACAAGTACAAGTAGTAGAAACGGTAGGTACTTGGTATAAAATTCGTTTTGGCACAGGATACGGATATGTAGCGAAACACTATGTAGTGCAAAATCAAAGTCAAGCACAAGCTAAAACAGCTCAACCTGCATCAATTCCAGCAGTTTTCAAATTCCCTACTCAAGGGAAAATCAGCTCCACTTTTGATATGCGCTGGGAGCAAATGCATTATGGTATAGATATAGCAGCACAAGGAAATGTCTCTATTCAAGCTGCTGCTGCGGGTAAGGTTGTGAAATCTTATTATTCGGCTAGCTACGGCAATGTCGTGTTCATCGCCCATCAAATAAATGGGAAATTATATACAACAGTTTATGCTCATATGAAGGATCGCACTGTACAAGCTGGTGATCAAGTACAAACTGGACAATTAGTAGGTCATATGGGAAACACAGGTCATTCATACGGGCAACATCTCCATTTTGAATTACATAATGGGGAATGGAATTTTGAAAAAACAAATGCAGTAAACCCACTGCCATATTTAGTTAGGTAAATTATATGCCACGCAATATACCTCTCTTTATTGAATACCTGGCCTTTTTAGGTTTAATCTGTTGTTTAATCATTTATAATACGAACACTGTATTCTTATCTATTATTATTGCTTTTGTTGCTTTAGAAATCATTATGGAAGCATTACAAATGCGGCTAAAACAAAAAATTGCCCATATTTATAATGCAATTTTTCTTTTGAGTGCTCTTATAACAAATATAATTAATAATGGTTTTTATTTATCTACCGTACTTCCTGTATTCTTTATAGGTGTTTTATTATTCATAGCTAGATACGTTCATGTTCCTAATAACCAAAAACATGAACAAGAAGCTTAGAAAGAGGAGACACTGTGTACCCATCTTTCAAAGATAATCCAATGAAATATATATTGAATTTATATGAAAAAATGAATACTTTTTTTGGTATACAAGGAAGTTATAC
>NZ_JBFPJI010000222.1:0-5520 GCF_040838205.1 Bacillus sp. S4 | reverse complement strand
CTGTATAAATAAACGGCTCTGCCATTTCTTTTTTATACGTATCAAAATTTAAATGTGCACGTTTTGCCTGCTCAATTAATCTATTACCGAACTCCCCGTTCGCTAAAACTAGTCCTTTACCTTTTAATGAACGTAACTGTAAAGCAATTGCATCATTCGCTAACGTCCCTGTTCCTAACATAACTTGTACACGTTTTGCTTTCGTTATTTGAAGTAATCGTTTTTTCACATTTCCCATCGTCACTTGAAATGACTTGGAGCGATGGGAAATAGGCTTAGTAGAAAATGCCTTTTGGACATTCTCTTCGATGTCTACTGGGCCAGGTAAAAACGTATATTCTTTCGTCATAATCCCCCCAACACTCGACTCTTCAAACTTAGTGGGTGTAACATACATTGGCTGGAAAGCTGCTTCTTCTGTTCCAACTAGCGTATGGAAAGGTTTAAACCCCATTTGCTCATATAAAGGAAGCTCACGTGTTGTGGCTGAAATGAGTGCTAATTCATATCCATTTAGAAGTAAATAACGATGTAAAAAGCGAATTAACCCTAACAGTGCTCTTCCATTTCGATATTCACTTTCTACTGAGAGTAAACGAATTTCATATACTTTTTCTCCATGCTCTTGTAAATAAAAATCTAAATTTGAAATTTTATAATCTAACGAGAATGGTCGTTTTCCCCGCACCGCGACCATGCCTACTAATTTCTCACCATCTAAACAAATTAAATATGTATTTGCTTCATGAAATCGATCTATACGAAAACGTTCTTTCGTTTCCTCATGCTGCGGAATCTCTTCTACAAATGTTTTATAGTTCAATTTATGTATACTTTCAAATTCCCAAGCTTGATCAGCAACCTTATAAATTAACCCCATTTCTTACCTCCTTTATCTCTACTTACCACTCACTATCAAATTAATAAAAATTATAAGTGGAGATTCCCCCACTTATAAAAGATTCACTTTATTCGCGATTTACATATAAAATAAGCACAATAATAAATGCACTTAAAATAGTCGTACCAATAGAGTAAGAATAAAAAATCATGCAAATTGGTAAACAAGCGATTGTAATTAACCCTGGCTTAGTAAATCCTTTAAATATTAAATAAAATACAATAAAAATGCCTATTAGAGTAAGCGCTATCAAATAATCAAATGCTATTAACCCTCCAATAAATGTTGAAATTCCTTTTCCACCCTTACCTTTAAACAAAATTGGATAAATATGTCCAATGATAACGGCCAATAATGCCAGCATTACGAATGTAGCATCTTCAAAAAGGTATTTTGCTATATAAACTACAATTGCACCTTTGATCGCATCACCTATAAATGTAGCGACAAAATACCCTTTTCCATATACTCGCCCCATATTTCTTGCACCAGGATTTCCGCTTCCTTCATCACGAATATCAACGTTATGTCGCCATTTTGTTACTATATAAGCGGTCAATATGTTTCCAAATAAATAAGAAGCCACTACATACAACAATTGCATACTATTAATCATGTAATCATTCACTTTCTACATGGGAATACTTATACACTATTCAATTATTATGCACATTGTACTTTTCTGACTCTACATCCCTTTATATATTTTAACATCATATTTTTACAAATCATACAAAAAATCTCATTCAGCTATTTGTACTTTAATGTATATTTCCTTCATCAAATAATATGTTCTTTTCGCTGCCATTTCTGATTGTGATACAAATGTAACTTCTCCCATACAATTTTAAAAATTATCAACTTCCTCAAATTCACAAAAAACCGCCTAAAAGCCGAAACATTCAACTTTTAAGGCGGTTTTTTCTATTTATTCTTAAACTTCTCAGTCGCTGCTCTCATCTTTACATTCAAATCGTGATCAATGGAATCACGAATGTCTCGCTCTACTACTTCCATTTCTTTTTGGAAATTTTGCAAGTATATTTTTAGTTCTTCTTCTTTTTCAGGACGTTGTGATGGTGGTAATTGTACCACTAATGATAGCATCGCTGTTAAATCTTTCATTAAGAACGTTTCAAGTTTATGTTGTTGTTCAAACATGCGTTGTTCTTGATAGTACGGAAGTGCATTTAATACTGAAATTGTAATGTCATCAACCGTTCTTTGTAGTGAAGGATTAATCGAGCGTTTATATGCTTGAATTGTATTTAATGCATCTGGATATCGATCATAGAAATACAATTTATAAAACGATAAGTCTGTCGGTTTTACAGTTTGCTGTGATTCTTGTCTCAAGAAATCTTTCACTTTCATTGTTGCAATATCAATATCTTCATTCGTAAGCTTTTTCGTTGTTTTTGCCATCACATGCACTTTTTTCTGCTTTTCTTTCGGTAACATTGAGAAAACTTGCTCTCTCGTACGTTGGCCCGATGAACAGAAAAGTGTATTTAATGTATTTTGTTCTTTTTTCCCTTCTGTACGAATCCAGCGATAAAAGAGTGGGTGCTGCGTAAATTCTTGTAAAAACGGTGTTGATTTGTTCGATAATTTTTCAATAGAATCTTGCGCTCTCTTATATGGTTTCGTCCATGAAAAATAAAGTTTACGTCCGAAGTATACAACTAAAACAACGACAGTAAATGCGATTAAAAGTAATGACCCTAATAGTAATAATACTCCTTGAATGAAACTCATTTTTTCACCTCCTCTAATGATCTGTTATTTCCTTGGACGCTGAATGAGTTTCTGCTTCATCTCATCATTAAATGTGTCAAGTTCAATTACAAACTTCTTACTAGACTCAATAATACGCTCTGACGATTTCTCAGATGCTTCAATAGCAGCGAATACATTTTGGAATGATTCACGTAATTTATCCATGCTAATTGCAGGATTTTCTAGGAGTTTTGTTGTTTCTTCTGTATTTTGTTTTAATGCTTGAGAATTGCTTAATACCATTGATTCAATCGCTTCATTTGTCGCATTAACTGCATCAATTGTTTTACGTTGATTTGTTAATGCGAGCTGAATTGCAGCTGAAACCGTTACAACGTTTTGTGTCATCGTAATTGCATTGCGAATTGCTTCTGCTAGCTTTTCATTATTTTTCTTAATAATATCTACAGACGCGATAGATTGTAATAATACACTTTTTGCTTGTTGCATATTACGAGTACGCACAAGTATCTTTTCTAATGCATCATTTATTAACGGAATATCCCTTTGACGTTCTGGATTTTGTTTCTCAGCTTCAAGCATACCAGCAAGTTTTCTTCCTAAGTATACTTGTTTATCAAGAGCGTGAATTTTATCGTGTGATTGCTCTTTTAACATTTCAAGACCAACCGTATCCTCTTGCAAGTTATCACGGCCAATGAGAAGTGATCTTATAATCTCCTCGATTTGCTTATCTATAGATTGATATTTATGCACGTAATTTTCAAGCGGATTTTTCTTAAACACTTTAAACATAAGTTTCTTCATACCAGTTGCTTTTAATGAGTTTGGATCAAGTTCTGATACCACTTTTCGTAATTCTAACAATGTATTTGGAATTTCTTCATTCTTTCCATTCATCATCGCTGTCACAGGACGTTTTAAAGCTGATAGCGTTTGTCCTGCCGCTTGCTGCTCTTTATCCCCTAAGTCTCCAAGCTGCGACAATACTTTTGATAAATCTGTATTTTGCTCGCTATTTAACTTTTGTACATAAAGATCTGCTTCTTTATTCAGTTCTTCAAGTTCTGCATCTTTTATTACTGTATCCACTACTACTTCTACATTATTATCTTTCACAATCGATACAGGTTCTTTTTTCTCGAGTTCAGTCAACAAAATCGCTCCTTTATTTATATGTGCGAATTTATGTGCACTATATTTCATCTAATATATCGTATTTCATATACATTTTGCTTGCTTGAAATCGATTTTTCAAGAAATACCTGCTTATGCAGTCATTCCCTGTTTCATAGTGTAAGTATACCTGTTCTCGTCATTATTTTCCTCAGACTTAAGACCTAGAGAGTAACATACTGAAGGCGGATTCTTTACGAATTACCTTACTAATCACCACTGAATATTAAATTGAAGTTCCATTTAGTTATCCTCTTAAATTTATATAATGCTCTATCTTTTGACATATGCTATCTTTCAATGTGATAATTACATTAAGCCCACTTCTAATTATTCTTCCGCGCAACAAATGCTCCCTTTTGAAAAGCTAATAACACCGTTTCAAACGTATCATCTTCTTCAATCATCTTTATAAATTCTGCTAGTTCCTCCGCATGAGAAGTTGCATTATCAATAACAAGAAAACCTTTTGGCTCTAAAATACGTTTTATATGTTCCCACCACCACATATATTGCGTTCGTTCTGAATCTAGGAAAATAAAATCAAATGAATGATCTAATTGCGAATCTAAAAATGCTCCAGCTTCTTGATTGTGAATATCGATTCGCTGTGTGAAATTCACCTTCCTAAAATTCCCAAGTGCCTCTCCCACCCGTTCTGAAGAAAGTTCTACCGTTGTAACATTTCCATTTGTTTCTTCTACCGCATTTGCTAGCCACAATGTAGAATAACCATTTGAAGTTCCAATTTCTAAAATTTTTTTTACATTACATCCTTTTACTAAAATTGATAAAAATTGTCCCATCTCACGAGAAATATTCCGTAATTTTTCTTCCCGCGTTTTTTTATGTCGATCATGTTCTTCTCCATATTGTTCAAGTTGAGATAATAATGAATCTAACGTATCCATTCTTTTCATCGCCTTTCCAAAGCAATATGATGAAAAAGCTCTTGCTGCCCGTCTACTTTTCATTATATGCGAAACGAAAACCTTTTTCTCGTTATATGACAAAGTTTTAAATTTTTTTATAGCATATTGTTTCGTTTTTTGGTAAAGTTAATTTCTACGTGCAATTATTCCATTCACATTATTTTACAACCAGTTTTCAATTATAAAATAATATAAACCCCATTTAAATGAATCGGTATTTCAAATTCAATTAAGTGCCCTTTTCGGACGCATTTTCTTTTGTTTATATATCTCTAGAAGAAAGGATGCTTACAAATGAACGTGATTAGCTTAGATGCTGCTAGAAAGCGAAAACAGCATAAAAAATTAATGATTACTATACCGATTATTAAACGTATTTATGAAGAAGACGGGGAAATTAAATTCGAGGTAGCTGGTGAAAAAGATGTACCTCTTGAAATGTTAGAAAAGTAATAAAATAAAGACGCATTTCTATTGAAATGCGTCTTTATTTTATATTTTCACATTTAAATGCATAAGTTTTTCAGGATTA
The DNA here is from genome assembly GCF_040838205.1 of Bacillus sp. S4. Lineage (NCBI taxonomy): Bacteria > Bacillati > Bacillota > Bacilli > Caryophanales > Bacillaceae > Bacillus > Bacillus sp. S4. Next base: position 239 of record NZ_JBFPJI010000222.1, on the reverse strand, counting down.
ACCATCATATCATACCGCATACATACTAACGTTTTTATTTTTTAACAAACTAAAACCATCTGCCCCTTCACATTTCAATAACTAGACTCATACCCTAATTTCAGATTGCAATACAACATAAGAAAGGCGGGTAATACAATTGACTTCCAATATCGACTACACATCCCCCTCAACCAATTTCACTCATGATTTAAGTAAAAGTAATTTTTTTAAGAAAGATGCTCAAAATTATATAAACG
>NZ_JBFPJI010000221.1:0-5544 GCF_040838205.1 Bacillus sp. S4 | reverse complement strand
GTATAAAAATGGTAATTGAATAATGTAGAACTCATTGGAATCTAATGAGTAGGTATCTTCATTGATGATAGAAATCAATCATAGTGAGGAGAAACAAAATGAATACGATGACTTTTGAAAAGTTACAGTATAACGAATTAATGGAAATAGTGAAATCTTATTGTGTAAGTGGATTAGGTAAGGAATTATTAAATAAATTAGAGCCGAGTACGAGTATAAAAGTAGTGAGAAATCGCTTAAATGAAACGACAGAAGCACGAGCTATAGTAGATGCAGAAGGGCATGTGCCTTTTTTCGGAATATCCAATATCGCTAGTACAATTCAAAAATTAGAAAAAGGGATGATTTTAGATCAAGCAGAGTTAGTGAGCGTTTCAGACTTTTTACGTGGGTGTCGAAAGATTAAAAAGTTTATGCTAGATAAAGAATTTTTTGCGCCAGTATTAGCTTCTTATGCAAATTCAATGACTGAATTTAAAAGTATCGAAGAAGAAATTAATTTTTCGATTAAGGGAAATAGCATTGATGCAGCGGCTAGTAAAGAGTTGAAACGAATTCGAAATAACATTGATTCTGTTGATGGAAAAATAAAAGAACGTTTAACGAAGTTTTTAAATAGTAGTGCAAATAAGAAGTATATTCAGGAATTCTTTATTAGTAAAAAGGATGATCGCTATACGATTCCAATCAAATCTACCTATAAAAATCAAGTTGCAGGAAGTATTGTTGAAGCATCTGCAAAAGGTTCTACTGTATTTATAGAACCACATACGGTTACAAAATTAAATGCGGAACTAGCAAGTTGGAAAGCAGAAGAAGCGATGGAAGAGTATCAAATTTTAGCGACTTTATCAGGAATGATATTAGAAAATATTTATCATATAAAAATTAATATGGAACTGATTAGTCAATATGACATGGTATTTGCGAAAGCGAAGTTTAGTAAAAGTATCGATGGAATAGAACCGAAGTTAAACGATCATGGTCACATTCATTTAGTGAATTGTAAGCATCCGCTTTTAACAGGGCAAGTTGTACCGTTAAATTTTGAAATCGGTCAAGAGTACCGTAGTTTAATTATTACAGGACCGAATGCGGGCGGGAAAACGATTGTGTTAAAAACAATTGGACTTTTAACATTAGCGACAATGTCTGGCTTGCACATCGCTGGAGATAAAGAAACGGAAATTGCTATTTTCGAAAATGTGTTTGTAGATATAGGTGATAATCAAAGTATTGAAAATGCACTAAGTACATTTTCATCTCATATGAAAAATCTGTCTGAAATTATGAGGATGTCAAATAATAATACGTTACTACTATTTGACGAAATAGGAAGCGGCACAGAACCAAATGAAGGTGCGGCGCTTGCGATATCTATTTTAGAAGAATTTTATCTAACGGGATGTATTACAATTGCGAGTACGCATTACGGAGAAATTAAACGATTTTCAGAAATGCATGGTGATTTTATGAACGCAGCAATGCAATTTAATAGTGAGACATTGGAGCCTCTTTATAAATTAGTGATCGGTAAATCTGGTGAAAGTAATGCACTTTGGATTGCAAATAAAATGAATGTAAAAGAACATGTACTGCAAAGAGCGAAAGAGTATATGGGAAATAAAGAATACGTTATAGAAAAAGTGAATGAAAGCAAAATTAGAAAACCGAAATTCGTGCAAGAAAAAAGAGAAAATGACTATGAATATAAAATCGGTGACCGTGTGAATTTATTGGATCATGATGATTTTGGTATCATCTATAAGGAAAAAGATAATTTCTATAATGTCGTTGTATATTATAACGGTGAATTCGTTGAAGTGAATGTAAAACGTATTACTTTAGAGGTAGCGGCGAAAGAATTATACCCAGAAGGATATGATTTAAATACACTATTTGTCGATTATAAAGAAAGAAAAATGCAACACGATATTGAGCGCGGATCGAAAAAAGCGCTTCGTAAAATTGAAAAAGAAATTAGAAAGAATAGAGGGTAATATAAAGTGATAAAGATTAGACAAGAACAACAAAATGATTATAGTAAGACTGAAGAAGTTGTAAAAGAAGCGTTTTTAAATGAAGAATTCAGTGATAAAACAGAACATGAACTTGTGAGTCGCATTAGAAAATGTGATGCATTTATTCCAGAATTATCAATCGTTGCGGCAGATGGAGGCATAGTCGGGCACATTATGTTATCAAAAATTACAATAGAACAAGACGGAACTTCTGTAGAATCATTAGCACTTGCACCAGTTTCAGTAGCTCCGGGCCATCAGAAAAAAGGAATTGGCGGAAAACTTATCGTAGCGGCGTTAGAAAAAGCGAAAGAACTTGGGTTTGGATCTGTTGTGGTATTAGGGCATCCAGAGTACTATCCGAAATTTGGTTTTAAGAAAGCAAGTGATTGGAACATAAAAGCACCATTTGAAGTGCCAGATGAAGTGTTTATGGTGATGGAACTTAGAGAGAATGCTCTTCAAGGTGTTGAAGGGGTTGTTCAGTATTCGAGTGCTTTTTCTGAATAAAAGTACCGATTAAGAAATGTAATCATAAAAAATGCTATCTTTTTGTAGGGATGTACAGAAAGATAGCGTTTTTTAGTAAGCAGATCTACTTACGTATATTTTGCGCGATGGATAATTGAGATGATAAGATTGATATAGAAATGTAAAGGGAGAGAATATGATGAAGACGCGAGAAACAGATAGTAATGGGAAATTAGTTACGTTATATGTTACGAGACACGGTAAAACAATATTAAATGCGAATCATCGCGTGCAAGGTTGGGCGGATTCTCCGTTAGTAGAAAAAGGTGTTGAAGTTGCCGCGAATCTAGGAATGGGATTAAAAGATACTCATTTTACTAGTGTATATAGTAGTGATAGCGGTCGAGCGATTGAAACTGCTAATTTAGTATTAAAATATAATGAGCAATCAAAGTTAAAACTTGAGACAAGAAAAGATTTACGTGAATTGAACTTTGGCACTTTTGAAGGCGAAAAAGTTGAAATTATGTGGGATGCTATCGGAAAAGCTGCAGGTGTTACATCACCAGACGAACTCATGAAGTATTCTATTGAAGAAGTTATTAATCTGATTAGAGCAGCAGACCCTACAAAACAGGCAGAAGATTGGGCAGTATTTTCTACTCGTATAAAAAAAGAAATTAATAGGATTAGTGAAGAAGCTGCTGAAAATGGTGGAGGCAACGTTTTAGTTGTGGCTCATGGACTTCTGATTACTGCATTAATAGAAATGCTGGATCGTAGTAAAACAAAACTTGGAGTGGAAAATGCAAGTGTAACGAAAGTTTTATATGAAGATGGGAAGTATACAGTCGAATCGGTTGGGGATATGAGTTATGTTGAAAAAGGAAAAGAAAGTGTGGAAATATAATAATATCTCAAATAGAAATAAGAACAGGAAGCTAGCAAAATCTAGCTTCCTGTTTTAGTTAGATGAATCATGGGATTAATAAAATCTTCCCAGTACTTTTTCGGCTCTCTAATAATTCATGTGCAAGAGCACCATCTTGTAAAGAGAATGTAGTAGGACTCGCGATGTTTAATTTTCCATTCGCAATCCATTCGAATAGTTGAGAGGAACGTTCTTTTCGCTCTTCGTAAGATATAAGTACATTCCAAAGGTCTCCGCCAGTTAAAGTTTTCGAAGTATCCATAAGCATACGTGGATCAACTGGCGCAGGATTACCACCGGCCATTCCGTAAAACACGACAGTACCACCAACTTTAGTCGCTTTAAAACTTTCCTCTAATGTAGAACCTACTGATTCATATACAACATCTACTCCAGTACCGTTAGTTATTTCAAGTACTTTCGTATGCCATGCTTCGTTATATAAAAATACGTGATCGGCACCGGCTAACGTAGCTACTTGTGCTTTTTCTTTTGATGATGTAAGACCGATTACTGTTCCGCCCTGTAGTTTAATCATTTGGATGAGAAGCTGACCAACACCACCAGCTGCGGCATGTACTAAAGCTATATCACCTTGTTTTATTTGATAGCTATCTTTCGTTAAATAATGTGCTGTTAATCCTTGTAATAAGATAGAAGCGGCTGTTTCAAAAGAAATAGAATCTGGAAGTGGAATTGCTTTTTCTGATGGAACAGCAACTAATTCTGCATTTGCAAATGGAACGTCAGCAAATGCAATGCGGTCTCCGGGATTGATAGTAGTAACGTTAGCTCCTACTTTTTCAACAATACCAGCCCCTTCATAACCTAATATATAAGGCGGATTACCAGCGAGATGATAATCGCCGCGGCGTCTATAAATATCAGCGAAATTTAAACCAATTGCTTGCATGCGAACAAGAATTTCATTTGGATTTATGATTGGATCAGCTATTTCTTTATATTGTAGTACATCAGCATTTCCAAACTGTTCGAAACAAAGTGCTTTCATATGGAATACCTCCATTTATATTGTTTGTAGATGTTCTTTATCATACAATACAAATATCAATAGACAAAGAAGATTATTTCGATGGAATCAATCGAAAATATCGATTGAAAAGGGGAATAGCAAATGGAGATAAAACAATTAATTACATTTAAAGTAGCGGCAGAGACTTTGAACTTTACCCAAACTGCGAAGAAATTAAACTTTGCCCAATCGAGCGTAACAGCGCAAATTAAAACGTTAGAGGCTGAACTCGGTACGCCGTTATTTGAAAGATTAGGGAAACGTCTTTTCTTAACTGAAGCAGGGAAGAAGTTTCAACTATATGCCGATAAGATGATTGCGCTTAGTAACGAAGCGAAAATGGCTGTGAAAGATGATGAGGAAATAGCAGGTACGTTAATAATTGGTGCGCAAGAAAGTCAATGTACATATAGGCTCCCTTCCATATTAAAGACGTTTAAAGCACAATTCCCCAAAATAAAACTTATATTTAAACCAGCGCATTCCAATAAAGATGCGAAGGAACAATTGATGGAGGGGAAAGTAGACCTTGTATTTATTTTAGACGAATGTAAAACAGAAGACGTTTTACATGTAGAGCCACTTATGAAAGAAGAATTAAAAGTAGTAGCTGCTCCTACGCATCGTTTACTTGAACAATCTTCCGTTTCTATAAAAGATTTAGAGAATGAAACACTTTTATTAACAGAACTCGGTTGCTCGTATCGGACTTTATTTGAAGAGCTATTTCGCGCAGAAGATGTATACCCAGCAAATAAGATTGAGTTTGTTAGTGTCGAGGCAATTAAACAATGTGTCATTGCAGATTTAGGTATAGCTGTTTTACCGGCAATAGTAGTAGAAAAAGATATACGAGAAGGAACGATAAAAGAGTTATATTTAGAAAATACAATCAGTCCGATTTATACACAAATTGCTTGGCATAAAGATAAATGGATGACAGCTCCGTTACAGCAATTTATTGATGTAACGAGGGAGTTTTTTGCAAGGGATTAAGTGGAGAAATATTTGTTTTATATGTAAGAAGAATAGCACTTTTGTATATAGGGAACCGATACTTGGATGAAACAAGTATCGGTTCTTTATAG
>NZ_JBFPJI010000220.1:0-5550 GCF_040838205.1 Bacillus sp. S4 | reverse complement strand
TTATATAAGTAGGACGACATACAAGTGATACAAATAGGAAAAACAGACTTTTATTCAGAAATTTTAAAATTCAATAAAAGTAAGCGTTTCATAAAAAACAAGCTATAATGAGGGCACATTATAATTTATCCCGCTATTCGCCGGCAGTAAGACTCCCGCCTCAAAATTCAGCGAATGCGAGGAAGTTAGTTGGGAGATAACTGCCCGTTAATGCCCGATTGGTGAAGGCTAATAATCAGTGGGGATGGACAAACCCCCCACTGATTAAAGTTTCACTTTATAGTAAGTTACAGCGTGCGTTTTAGCCATTTTTCGTAACAAACGAAATTGACTAAAAAGTGAGAGGGCATCATGGAGATTATTAAGGGAACGATATTACTATTATTTGTACTAAGTCTTTTTTCACTCTTTAGTTTTAAAGCACCAAACGGTATGAAAGCAATGGGAGCTTTAGCGAATACGGCCGTTGCAAGTTTCTTAGTTGAAGCTTTTCAATTATACGTTGGTGGAGATTTAATTGGTATGCCATTTTTAAAAGAGGTTGGACAATCAGCAGGTAGTCTAGGCGGAGTAGCGCATTAGCGATGGGTATATCACCTGTTTATGCTATCCTTGTAGGGGCTTCTGTGTTAAAATTTTGATTGCTACCAGGCTTTATTGCTGGTTATCTTATATCATTTTTAATAAAACAAATTAAAAAACGTGTACCAGAAGGATTAGATTTAATGATCCAATGAAAGTAACGTTATGTTTCTTGTGTATTATGGTATTTGGTATTATTTCAGGATATATTGGTCCACTGCTATTCAAAAACTATCTAATTCGTGGTACGGCTGGAAAAGCAACAGATGTGGCAGCTTAATAGAATAGTAGAAAAAATTTTCATAGAGGTTTAGGGGGAGTTATGATGAAGTACCGCTCAGTGTTTGATATTATTGGTCCGGTGATGATTGGTCCATCAAGTTCACATACAGCAGGCGCGGCAAGAATGGGGCAAGTTGCTCGTCAGCTGTTTCGTCATGAGCCAGAGAGAGTTAGCATTTCATTATATGGTTCATTTGCAAAAACATACCGTGGTCACGGTACGGATGTAGCGCTAATCGGTGGAATACTAGGATTTGAAACAGATGATTTACGTATTCCAAGTGCGTTAGATATTGCAAAAGAACGCGGGATTGAAGTGGAATTCATTGAAGAAGATGCAAATGCTCCGCATCCAAATACAGCGAAAATTCGTCTGTATAAAGGTGAAGAGGAAATTGAAGTTGTTGCTTGCTCAATTGGTGGCGGTAAAATTGAAGTAGTAGAATTAAACGGATTCGATCTTCAATTAACAGGCACGAGTCCAGCACTACTTATTGTAAATAACGATCGCTTTGGTGCTATCGCAGCTGTAGCTTCGATCCTTGCTAAGCATGAGATTAACATTAGTACAATGAGTGTTTCTCGTAAAGAAAAAGGAAGAAGAGCGCTTATGGTCATTGAAACAGATGAATTATTAGCAGATGAAGTAATCGCAGAAATAAATGGGCAACAAAATATTTGTCAAGTAACTATTATGGATTAATTGCAGGGGGGACACACCATGTTTCGGAACGCAGCGGAACTAGTGGCGCAAGCTAAAGAGCAAAATGTAAAAATCGCAGAAATTATGATTCAATGTGAAATGGAAACAAGAAGCATCTCACGTGAAGAAGTAATTGCTGGAATGGAAAAGAACTTAGTCGTGATGGAGCAAGCAGTAGAACGAGGTATTCGTGGTGTAAAATCACCGACTGGTTTAACTGGCGGGGATGCTGTGAAAGTCCAAGCGTATTTAAAGAGTGGAAAAGGCTTATCTGGAGATACAATTTTGGACGCAGTGAGTAGAGCTGTCGCAACAAATGAAGTAAACGCGGCGATGGGAATCATTTGTGCAACACCAACAGCAGGATCTGCTGGAACAGTGCCAGGTGTACTCTTTGCACTGCAGGAAAAATTACAGCCGACACGCGAAGAAATGATTGAATTTTTATTTACAGCAGGAGCTTTCGGTATGGTTGTTGCGAATAATGCTTGTATTTCCGGCGCGGCAGGAGGTTGCCAAGCTGAAGTAGGTTCAGCAAGTGGAATGGCAGCAGCAGCAGCAGTTGAGATGGCTGGTGGAACACAAGATCAAGCAGCTACAGCGATGGCGATTTCATTAAAGAATATGCTTGGTTTAGTATGTGATCCTGTTGCAGGGCTTGTAGAAGTACCTTGTGTAAAACGTAATGCAGCAGGAGCTGCGAATGCCATGATTTCAGCTGATTTATCATTAGCTGGTGTAACTAGTACAATTCCATGTGATGAAGTCATTGAGGCGATGTTTAGAATTGGACAAACGATGCCAGTAGCACTTCGTGAAACAGCAGAAGGTGGACTTGCAGCAACACCAACAGGTCGTCGTCTGCAAGAAGAGATTTTTGGTAAGAGTAATAACTAAAAGCATATCATATGATTAAAATAAAAAACGGAGCTCAAATAAAGTTGAGCTCCGTTTTTTATTTTTCTTCTGCTATTTTTTCTAATGTTTTTCCAAGATCGTGTGATCGTTTCGTTGCTTGTGTAATACAGGAGATTAATGCTTGTTGAAAATTATGCTCCTGTAATACTTCAATACCTGCTTCGGTAGTTCCGCCAGGAGAAGTAATTTCTTTTCGCAAAATAGAAGGGTGTTTTTCGCTTACTTTTAGCATTTCAGCAGCACCAATCATCGTCTGAAGAATAAGTGATTTTGCAACATCTTCTTTTAAACCAATTTTTTTTGCGGCCTCTTCCATTGCCTCTACCACATAATAAATATAAGCTGGTCCACTTCCGGATAATGCAGTGACAGCATGCATATCTTCTTCTTCTACAACAGAGACGAGACCAATCGTTTCAAATAACGATGTTGCAATGCGAATATGTTCCTCCGTTGTGTGTTCTGAAGGTGAGATAGCAGTAGCGGATTTTAAAATAGCCGCAGATGTATTTGGCATTGCACGAATAATCGGAACGTCTTTTTGAAGTAGGTTTCTAATTGAATGAGTAGAAACACCTGCTAGTAACGAAATAATAAGCAAGTCATTATTTATGTATTCTTTAAGAGGAATAATCGCTTCTGCGACATCTTTTGGCTTCATCGCTAGAAAAAGAATATTTGCATCAGCAAGTAACTCCTTTTTATTATGTGTACCTTTGACACCGTATTTTTTATGTAACTCCTGTAATCTTGTCTCGTTAGAACGATTACTTACAGTGAGATGTTCTCCCTTAACAACATTTGCGTTTAATAAACCACCAATAATCGCTTCGGCAATAGAGCCTGCACCGAGAAAGGAAATGTTTTGCATAGACATGATGTGCCTCCTTTGAATTTGGTTAGAAATGCTTATAAATGTACATACATTCGTTTTTTTATGGAAAACACCTCTTTTTATCTGAAAATAATGACAAATTTATAGGGAAGTTGTAAACTGAAGAGGTATTCATTTTGAACCGGAAAAAGACAGGGGGGGCTAAGCATGACGGCGATTCATCGAATGGAGATTCCTGTTCCATTTGCAGTTGAGACAGTGAATGTGTTTTTAGTTGAGGGAGAAACATTAACGTTAATTGATACAGGGACAAATACAGAAGAAGCAAAGAAGGCATTAGAAAGTCAATTAGGTGCATTAGGGTATAAGATAGAAGATATTGAAACGGTAGTGATTACGCATCACCATGCGGATCATTGCGGACTTTTAAATACATTTTCTGAAAAAGTAAAGATTATCGGACATCCTTGGAATGAACCGTGGATTACACAGAATGCTGAATTTTTAAAGAGGTATCATGAATTTTTTAAAGAGACAGCCTTGCAGTTCGGCGTTCCAGCAGCGTTTTTGAATGGTGAGGCGTTATTGACGACGAAGACACTCAAATATTCTTGTAATAGATCGTTAACACATACCGTGAGAGAGGGAGATCGTATAGATTCGTTACCTGGATTTACAGTGATTGAAACCCCGGGTCATGCTTCCACTCATATTTCATTATATAGAGAATCTGATGGAATATTAATTGGTGGGGATGCTCTCATTAGTCATATTTCTTCAAATCCAATATTAGAACCACCATATGAAGGGCAAACAGAAAGAGCGCGTCCTTTATTGCAGTATAATCAAACGTTAAAACGTTTAAGTGAAATGAATATTTCACGTATTTTATCAGGGCATGGGGAAGATGTTCTGAATATGAAACAACTTATTGAAACAAGATTACAAAAGCAAGAGACACGTGCTTTTAAAGTGCTTGAACTATTAAAGGAAAAGCCAATGACAGCATTTGAAGTATGTGTAAAACTATTTCCGGTATTATATAAAGAGCAATTGCCACTTACTATCTCAGAAACTGTTGGACAATTAGACTTTTTAGCATATAATCAACAAGTGATGATTGATGAATCTTCACAACAATTGATTTATTATGCAAAGTAGGTGACAGCAATGACGGGACGTTTACAAGAAAAAGTAATCGTCATTACAGGTGCTTCTAGTGGAATTGGAGAGCAAGTTGCAATGCAGGTTGCAGAGCAAGGGGCGACGCCGGTATTAATGGCCCGAACAGAAGAGAAGCTACAAGCATTAGCAGACAAAATTAAAGAAACTTATAATACGCCTTGCTATTACTATGTATTAGATGTAAGTGAAGAAACGAAAGTACAATCTGTTTTTTCAAAGGTATTACAAGAAGTAGGACGTATTGATATATTGGTAAATAATGCGGGATTTGGTATTTTTAAAACGTTTGAAGATGCTTCAATGGATGAAGTAAAGGATATGTTTCAAGTAAATGTATTTGGATTAGTAGCTTGTACGAAAGCGGTATTACCTTATATGGTAAAAAGGAACGAAGGACAAATTATTAATATTGCTTCATTGGCTGGAAAAATTGCAACTCCGAAGTCGAGTGCTTATGCAGCAACAAAACACGCTGTATTAGGATTTACGAATAGTTTGCGCATGGAGTTATCTAACACAAATGTGTATGTAACAGCAATTAACCCGGGACCGATAGATACGAACTTTTTTGAAATAGCCGATCAATCAGGTACATATGTGAAAAATATGGGACGTTACATGTTAAAACCAACATATGTAGCAGAACAAATCGTAAAGGCGATGCAAACGAAAAAACGTGAAGTAAACTTGCCGAAGTGGATGGGAATGGGGCCAAAGCTCTACGCATTATTCCCAGGTTTATTTGAACGTGTTGCAGGCAAATCATTAAGTAAAAAATAGGAGATTTCCATATGGAAATCTCCTATTTTTTTATTTTCCAGTCACATAATCGTAAACGATATCCTCAACAGCCTCGTATACATCAATTTCAGTATTTGAATGAATTATCATTTGAATATGTTTAATTAGCATTTCCTGATCCTCTTTTGAAACAGGATTACATTGATATTGCCGAAAACTTTTTATAATCATTTTCTCAATTAATTTTTCATTCATGTTTTTCCCCGCCTGTATGTATACATGTATTGTTTTATTGTACTTGAAG
>NZ_JBFPJI010000219.1:0-5565 GCF_040838205.1 Bacillus sp. S4 | reverse complement strand
CTTTCTTTGTTGTATCCTATAGAAAAAACCAACTTGTCCTTATCCAAGTTGGTTTTTTCTATAAAAATTTAATTCATTGTTTATGATAGTTGAAATATTGACACTCCCATAACTAAAGCTATAAACCCTATTCCTTACGGGATAACGAGTGGGCTTCTTGATTAAAAACCAACTTCCAAATCCCTCCAAGAAAACGAGCTTTTGTTCTAAACTTCCTTCACCTTCATTTTGAATCCATTCATCAGTGCTGCTAATCCAAATTCTTCCTTTATAATAATCGAATTCACCACATGTATGCATTATTACTTTATCTAGAAACCACTCTGGTCTATTATCTATACCGTACCCAAAAGCTTCAATAACAACCGGTTTCTTTCTATACCCAGCCACTACCATCATCCTTCGTATTCAAATGTCCATTTTGTTCAATAAAAAAAGCACCCATGTTGGATGCTTTTTTCGTTTTATTTCATACCTCCTTTCCCTCTTAGAAAACCATCCAAGCAGTTAGCTCTTGCTAGCTGCTCTTTTGTTTAAATCAAGTTTCTTTGCAATCTCAACAAGCTTCTTCTCACCTTTACTAGCTTTATATATATCAAATGCTTTGTCACGATCTGGGCTTCGTTGCCTAGCCATATTCACCACCTCGCGGTAATTCCTTCAAATATTTTTAATTCTTTTGTAAATCCATTTATTTAAATGTATAATTATATTAAAGTCAACTTTTAGAATTGAGGTGTCAATCATGCGAAGTTTGGGGTCATTAATGATTTCTACTATATGCTCAGTAATTCTTGTAATTTGGAACTCCTACTCCTTCTATGATAAATTCACAACTGGAAATACATATTATTGGATTAGCGGCATCATAGGTATAATATTCCTTCTATTCTTTATCGGAAACATGCGAGATATCATAAAGAAAAACTATAGAACTTCAACGGACTAGGAGCGAATACATATGTGGAAAAAGATTCATAATTACAAGTTTCATTTAAGAGATTTAAAATTTATGCTTTGGCTATTCCCAATCATCGGTTTGTTATACGCTTATGAATTCTTCTCTGGACTAATGTTCCAACAAGAGTTTCACTGGCTCAAATTAATATGCACGATAATAATGATCCTAGCGTTTAGGGATATTAGAAAGAAACTTAAAAACAACGATTATAGAACGGCATGATGTAAAAGGAATCCTTTATGGGTTCCTTTTTCTATGCAAAATAAAAAAGCAGCGAATTTGCTACTTTAAGAATAATCTTTCATCATTTGTTCTTTCATATCTAATTCATCTTTGTACATCAAAGCAAGTGCCAATACTGTAACATAGTACTTTTTCTTGCTAATAGAAGTGTTTCTAGTGCAATTCTTACTGACAAATCATTTAAAATCATCACTTTCTTCACCAAACATAAATGAAAGTTCCTCTAAAACGTCCGGTCTCCCTGAAGTGAACCCGAATAGTGGTACATGAAAAAAACACCTCCTGAATTCTCATACTAAGTATGCAAATTCAATGGAGGTGTTTTTCGTTTGAAAACAAGAGTTCATTACCCAGAAGAAATAAAGTGGAAAGCACTCGAGATGAAAAAGGATGGTTATTAAAATCATACCATTATGGAGACACTCGGAATTAAAAATATTTCCCAAATTAAGACATGGATGAAATGGCATCGTACAGGTCAAACTTATCGTTTTCAACAACCTGTAGGAAAACAATATTCTTATGGAAAAGGGCCAAAAGAGCTAAGTGAATTGAAACAGCTACGATTAGAAAATAAACATTTAAAAACAAAATTACTTGTATGGGGAAAGTATCTGGAAATCGAAAGGAGCTGAACCCACATACCGTTATTACTCTATGGAATGAATTAAAAACAAAATTAACCGTACAAGAACTGTGTAAAGTATTAGAATTACCACATTCCACATTTTATCGTTGGTTACAGGTAACAGAACGCCCTAAAGACGAGATAGAAGAGAAAGTAAAGAAGATCTGCCTGAGGCATAAATTACGGTATGGGTATCGAAGAGTGACCGCCACTCTTCGAAAAATGGGGCTGTGTGTCAATCATAAAAAAGTATTACGGATCATGAAACAATATCATATACTCTCAAAAGTACGTCGTAAAAAAAAGAAATATATCAATGGTGCTGAACCAGTCGTAGCTCCTCATCGATTAGAACGTCAATTCGAATCATCAGCCCCAAATGAAAAGTGGTTTACGGATGTAACTTACCTATTATTTGGAGAGCGTACATTGTATTTATCAACGATTATGGATGCCTTTAATCGTGAAATTATTAGTTATGTCATCAGTCAATCACAAACTTTGACATTAGCGATGAAGACATTACAACAAGCAATGAGAAGGCGAAAGGTAAAAGACGTCATCCTTCACTCGGATCAAGGAAGTATTTATACTGCGAAGGAATTTCAAGCATATGCCAAAGAAAACGGCATTATCACCAGCATGTCCCGGAGAGGAAATTGCCATGATAATGCCGTCATGGCAAGCTTCTTTGGTCATTTGAAAAGCGAAGCTTTCTACTCACAAAAGATAACAAAAGTATCCAACACAATTGTGCGAAAGATTGTGCTAGAATACATTCATTACTACAATTGTGTGCGAATTCAAGGAAAATTAAACCACCTATCCCCTAAAGAATATAGGGAATAGATGGTTTAGGTGTTTTGATATGTGTCCCGTTTTCGGGGTTCACTTCACTTTTGAATTAGGTGTTTTATTTTTACTCATTATTTCTTAGAATATTTTTGTATACCTACATTTACCCTAGGCTCAACATAAACATCCAGCTCATCTTTAATATTCTCTTTTATTTTATCTCTGGACCAGAACCCGGTTATTTTACTTCGATTGTATAATTCCCTGTTCCACCGCCATATTTATATACACTTAAATAATATTTCCCTGGCTTCGCATAATAATTTCCAAGTAATTTATTACCTTCATATTTTGTTGCATAAGCAGCATAGTTATTCAAGTCTGACTCGTGATATAATACCCAGTTCAATCCAAGGTTTTGCTCATTTGTAACGGTAATCTGTAAATCCTTCGCTTCTTTTATGTCAATTGCAAAACGATCAACTTGATCTTGATCATTTAGGTTACCTCGTAATAACGCGTTTAGAGATAGTGGATTAGCTGTATCGAATGAATTATTCGGCTCCTTTTCTACACTAGTATCCGTTTCAGTATTCACTCCATTAAACACAACATCGTATTCAAATTGTCCAGTGGCATTGACTCGGTAATTTACGAAATAAGCAGTCAATGTTTTGTATCCGCTCCACTCTTTTTGTGAAAGCTGTTTAAGCATCTCATTCGTTGCTTGATTCATTGCTTTCCAGTCCTCATTTTCTCCTTTTGACGCACTTCCTGTATATGTTCCTTGTAGTGTAAATGTATTAAAGTATTGTGATTTATTCTTTGTTACCTTCACATTTTGTAACTTTGCTTCATTTGTGATATCCGCTGTAACATCTGAAAGCGCTTTCTGTTCATGCTCTGCTAAATAATCATCTGATACTTGTGGAATTGTATACTTATCACGATTATCAACAAGCATTTGCATATAAGACTGGTAGTCTTCATTTAATTTATTATCTTTACTTAATCCGGAACGGTAAGTATCGTAACCTGATACATCATTTGCCCGAATTAAATCATGTACTTTATCAAACATATCAGGGCGGTTATTATACATATATGATTGCAATGCAAACGAATAATTATAAAAATCCCACGTTCCATACTTTGCATTTAATGTTTGTTCTGCTGTATATCGCTTAGCCGGATCAGGAGATAATCCACCAATTATACTTTTTCGCGGTACGACACTATCTAATCGCGTTGAGCCAGCAAAGAACTCTGCATTTCCCTCTTCAAACCAAGTTAAACGTTCATTTTGATATAATTCGCCTTGCCCCCATAATCCGGGTACCTCATATCTTCCCTGCAAATAGTGTGTAAACTCATGACGGAACAATTCTTCTAAACTATAAATACTCTGCTGTGGTGTACGTTCATATGTAAAGAATGTTCCCTTTCCTTCAATATACATGCCACCATTATTCGTTTCATATCCATACAATTGACGGTTAAATTGATATTCATCTGGACTATTGTAAATGACCATTGTTAATACATCATCAGCATGTCCACTTTCAAGCGGTTTATCACTACCAACTGTACGATAAAATTGTGCTCTTACTTCTTTTGCCGCCCAATATAAACGTTTTATTTTTTCTTCTGTAACTTTATCACCTGCTTTAAAAACGATTGCCCCATCATCAAATGTATATGTTTTCGGCAAATATTTTTGCTTGCCATCTTCTCTGATTTTATCTAAACTGATTGTTTTTCCATTTGCATCTACTCCGCCATAATTTGTAGTGATTTGTTCTGCCGCAACAAAGTATTGCTGGCCTAAATATGGATAAATACGCATCGCTTCTGTAGCAACTTGTTGTCCTTTTGTTGGTGTACTATGAAGCTTACCAAATCGACTAGCATAGTAAATACCATTATTAATTAACCATCCGTTTTTGTCTGTTACCGTTCCAATTAATGCAAAACGACTTATCTCATTAACAAAGCTATCGATTTTCCCATACCACATCGTATCTTTTGGCTCTTTGCCCGTATACATATACGACTGAACATCATAATCAATCTCTTTCATTAAGTTGTATATAGCATCGCCTTTTGTTCTATCTTCTAAAAACGTTCCAAGATTATCATTATATTGTTTTAAAATTTCAGATGCATATTGAATGATTTCAACATCAGCTGATGCGCCTCCAATTAACATTCCATAAGATGAAATAACTTTATTTTGTTCTGTTGAACCAAGTTTAAAATTTGGATTCTTCGCAATCGTTTTTAAAGCTGGTAAACATTTATCATGATAGCTACGTTCACTTAGTTTACTTAATTCTTGATGATAAAAACCTAAATAAAATCCTGAACGTATGACTTCTACTAATGTCTCAATTCCTTTTGAATCATCTTGCGTATAGGCTTGTCCTTGTTCTGCTAATTTATCAATGAGTGCTTGCATACGACTATCATCTTGATAAAATCTAAGACTATCATTATTAAACTGAAATAATTCCGGAATTTGATTCCATTGAATGGTAACAAGAAGATCAGCTAATTGTTTATTACTTAATTGATTCAACTCGGCCATCGAATATTTTTTTACATCAACGAGTTGTTTGTCATTTTCTTTCGGCATTGGCGGACGCTGTGATAGATCTGCTAACTTTAACCGTTTTGTAAATGACGGATTTTCTTGTACGCTCGAAGGATGTGCTAACTCGTCAAGGGATTGCTTTAATCCTATCGGTTCCATCTGCAATACATTTTTAGCACTTTTCTCTTTTGTCTCTGCTTGAACTTGTAATCCACTACATGATATGGTCACAATTCCAATGCCCATCATCAGTTTACTTAATTTTGAATGTTTCATAACAATTATTCCTCTCTCTCGTTAATTAGATAGAAAATTCCGAATTTTAATTAGAGTAATACCCTCATC
>NZ_JBFPJI010000218.1:0-5593 GCF_040838205.1 Bacillus sp. S4 | reverse complement strand
TTATTGGACCATATAGAACGCGATTTGAAAATGCGACGAAGGTAAGTAAGAAGCAAATTTTTTATTTTACGACCGGGATTGTTCTTTTGTATTTTGTAAAGGGAGGACCTATTGATTTAATTGGTCATATTATATTTAGTGCACATATGTTTGAGATGGCAGTAATGTATATTGCGGTGCCGCCGTTATTACTGCTTGGTATACCAGTTTGGTTATATCGTTATATTACTTCTTTTAAGTTCATTCAAATTGTGATAAAGTTTTTTGCTAAGCCGCTTATTGCGTTGTTTGTATTTAATGGCCTGTTTTCCTTTTATCATTTGCCAATTGTTTTTGATGCAGTAAAACAAAGTCAAATAGCGCATCCGATTTGCCTTGCTATATTGTTTTTTGCAGCAATGATGATGTGGTGGCCGATGTTAAATCCGCTGCCAGAATATCAAACTTTAAGTGATATTAAGAAGCTTGGTTATATGTTTGCTAATGGTATGTTATTAACGCCAGCTTGTGCGTTAATAATTTTTGCGACTGCACCATTATTTGCAACATATACAGATCCGGCCGCTTGGATGAAGGCAATGGAACTCTGTGTACCGGCGGGTACTTTATCAGATTTAAATATAACTGGACCAGAATTTTTACATTGGATGCCGGTAGTACAAGACCAGCAAACAGGTGGTATCATTATGAAAATTGTCCAGGAAATAGTGTACGGTACGATTATCGGTTATGTGTTCTTTAACTGGGCACGTAGAGAGCGTGAAAAGGATAAAGAGCAGCTGCAAGAGTTACCTCCTTATTTGCAGACGAAATAAAAACTAGCGCATCGTGTTAATGCGCTAGTTTTTTTGTTATTCAATAATTTGAAATTCTTTCAACTCTTTTTCAATATTTTGTAGGAGTTGTTCGCTTTTTTGAAGTACATTCGTTGGGAAAATCTCATCATCTCCATATTCAACGCCATGAGGATAATAATGTTTTCCTAATAAGGGTGGCAATAGTTTTACTTGAGCGTGTCTGCCGCCGATGTCACCTTCAACAGCAAATCCTTGTACACGTAAATAATAAATATCCTTTAATATTTCAAATTTATAATCATATGTAACGCGTTCGTAATCCCATTGTCCAGCAAGTACAAAATGATTGTTTTCCATAATCTCAGTTAAAAGAGTTAAATCAACGACTGCATCATTAAAGTTTGTATTTGTAAATTGCATAGAATACCTCCTTCTTTTAATGTTAGTGCATTATTTTTATAATAGTATGAATAATAAGAAAGTGCAATTCATATTGCGAGAAAAGGGATATTCCAGACTTTTTTCGTGAAAATATGATATAGTGAAAAGAGTACGGTACACACAAAAAAGGAAAGAAAAGGATTTGTGTATATCTCGATTTTATGCTTTGTTCAGGAGGTATATCGTTTGAAGAAATTATTGCGTATCGTAATGATTACATTTTTAATTTTAGCTGTTGATTTATACGGGAAGTTACTCGTATCACAATATATATTAACCCCATCTCACTCTAAGCAAGAAAATAAAATTGTGAAAAAGAAGAAGCAAGTAAATGAAGAATCCACAGATACTGTTTTAAGTATGATTGGTGGGGACTCTGAGAATTTATTAGCGAAGTGGGGCGAGCCGTCTCGAATAGAGCCGTCTGCTTATGGATATGAATGGTGGGTGTATAACCAAGATTTAGCTCAGTATGTTCAATTTGGAGTTGCTGAACGTAAAGTTGTAACGGCGTATGTTGCTGGTGAGCAAGTTAAGGTGGCTCCCTATTATATAAATGAAAAGTATGAAGAGGTATATAAAAAGAATCCACTTTCACATGAGATTTCATTAAAAAGAGGAAAGAATAGTTATCAATTTGAGTTATCTGATACGGAAGTAATGGAACAACCGCTAGTACCTGTAGAAGATGGATGGGCACAATTATACTTTGATCACTTTACACATGAGCTTGTTGGTCTTCGTTATATGGATGATGAAACGTTATTACGACAAAGACCATATCAACTTGTTTATTCAGGTGAATTAATAGCGGAACAGCCGCTGACGCCAGAAAAAATGAAGCAAGTTGAAAATGGGAATATGCAACAAATTCTCGATTTAACAAATGTTATTCGAAGTCGTCATCAATTACCGTTGTTAACATGGGACCAACAAACTGCAGATGTTGCATTTGGCCATAGTAAAGATATGAAGGATAATAATTATTTTTCACACGATTCACCTACTTTTGGTACGTTAGGAGATCGTTTGCAACGTGGGCAAGTGGCTTTTCAACTTGCTGGTGAGAATATAGCGGCGCAACATAGTGATGGAATTGCGGCGGTACAAGGTTGGTTAAATAGTGAGGGTCACAGAAAGAATGTATTAAATGAACAATTTACTGGATTAGGTGTTGGGGTATATGATAAATTTTATACTCAAAACTTTATCCGAAAATAAAATGAAACTTTAATCAGTGGGAGTCTTACTGTCCACAAATAGGGAGATAAAAAGGTGCATGAATCGTCTAAAAATAGGCGAACCATGTGCCTTTTTTTTCTTACAATATAGTAGATATACATGAAGAGGTGAGGATTATGCCAACAACAAAAGGGCCGTTACATCCATCGGTTCAACAGTTTAAAGAGTTTGTAAACCATCACCCTAAAATGGTTCATGAGGTTAGAAGTGGTCAAAAAACTTGGCAGCAATTTTATGAAGAATGGTACTTACTTGGTGAAGAAGATCAAATATGGACAGCGTATAGACCTGATGGAGCACCTGCTTTTTCTTCGGTAAAAGAAAATAAAGAAGAAAAAGAAAGTCGAACAGAAGAGGAAAAAACTGCTGATGTGATGGGGCAAATGCTTTCTTTCTTTAAAAAGTTAGACGTAGAGCAAATGCAACATCATTTAGCAAATGTAACGAGTGCGATTGGTAGCGTGCAACAAGTTATCCAACAATTTCAAGGGAACCGCGCGCAGCCAGAACAAAGTACTTCTGAAAATAATCCTTTTTTCTTTCAAAAGGATTAGGGGGAAAGAGGATGAGAGCAGAGCTTATGGAGTTTATAAAAGCTGATGAGGATTTAGCTCGCTATATTCGGGAACAGCCATACTGGTACCGGAAATTGACGCGTAACCCAGAAGAAAAAGAAGCTTTTGAGTTAGCTGCCATGCAGCATTTCAAAAAAACGATACCAGATAAAGTGGAAAAATTTCAAAATCAATTGGCGGTTGCTTCAATTATGATTGATATGTTCCAGTATATGAAGCAGCAAAATACGACGTAATTGGAAGGGAAAACTATGTCCGTTATGCAAAACTTTTGTTACAATAGAATCGCATTATTTAAAAAAGGAGTTGCAGCATGACGGAAATTTGTTTAGTACGACATGGACAAACTGATTGGAACTTTCAAGAGATTATTCAAGGGCGCGAAGATATTCCACTTAACGAGGTTGGGAAGAAGCAAGCGAGTCAAAGTGCAGCTGCCTTGCAAGCGGAATCGTGGGATATAATTATAAGTAGTCCGTTAATTAGAGCGCAAGAAACAGCTAAGGAAATTGCTGGGGCTATTGGATTACCATCTATTTTATTAGATGAGCGATTTATGGAACGTAATTTTGGGGAAGCTTCTGGGAAACCAGTTGCGGCCGTTAGAGAGTTAATTGCAGAAGGTAATGTAGAAGGAATGGAGCAGGATAAAGAAATTGTAGAGCGCTGTTTTACGGCTTTACAAGAGGTTGCAGTAGCACATGGAGATAAACGTATTATCATTGTTGCGCATTCACATGCAATAAAAGCTATTTTACACGCAATTGCACCAGATGAAATTACATTTAAAACGCCGTTAAAAAACGCATGTATTAGCTACGTGAAAGAGAATAGCGGGAAATGGGATGTTCTTAAATATAATATTGCGGAGCATATTAGTGTATAAGAGTGCAAGGGGATGGTATGAAAAGTAGTTAGTATCATATCTTTCTTTTAGGTGAGACACTTCAATTAGTAGTTCTGTTCCAAATGTGTTATGATGAATACTCGGAGGTGTCTCTCATGATTGTAGCGACGCTGGAAAGCGTATTGATTTTAGATAAGGCAGAGCAGCTTGCAAAAGCGATTATCTGTTCAGATATAGCAGAAGATTATCGTAAGTATTATAAGGATTTACAAGAAGATATAGAGGTCCAGACGCTAATTCAGCAATTTACAGTGATGAAAGAGCGATACGAAGAAGTGCAACGTTTTGGTAAATATCATCCTGATTATACTTTCGTTTCAACGAAAATGAGGGAATTAAAGCGTTCTGTAGATATGCATGATAAGGTTGCAGCCTTTAAAAGAGCAGAAACTGCTTTACAAAAGTTATTAGATGAAGTTAGTGTAGCAATAGGTTCTGAGGTGTCATCTTCCGTTAAAGTCCCAACAGGAAATCCGTTTTTTGATGCGGGTGGCTGTGGCGGTGGTTGTGGTACCGGAGGCGGTTGTGGTTGTAAAAAAACGGGGTAATTTACCCTGTTTTTTAGAATATAGAAGAAAACGTATACAGAGTTTGTCCTTTAATGTCATAAATTTTTGATTGGTTTTCATAAAATATAAGAATATAAGTTTTTAAAAGGAGAAGATGGAGAAGATTATGTTCGGGCAACGACAAAGTATGATTGTTTATTTACATTCATTGAAACATGCCAAGATTTTAAGGAAATATGGTAACATTCATTACATATCAAAACGTTTGAAATATGCCGTTGTATATTGTGATATGGAACAAATTGAGCATATGATGCAAAAATTGAATAAACTTCCTTTTGTGAAAAAAGTAGAACAGTCGTATCGCCCATTTTTAAAAACAGAATTCGAAAATTCGCGTCCTGATCGGGCAAAAGAATACGATTATAGCTAAGTGAAAAAATCCCCTGCTAAATTTAGCAGGGGATTTTTTTATTTGAAATAACGTGTTATTTCATTGGAGGAATGAAATTGTTCATTCGTAAAATACCAATTAGATGATTAAAAAATAGTTCTTTTTCAGGGAAAGTTGTTGATGGTTTTACAGTAAAGGGAGTAACTTTTTTCCCTATTTGTTCCGCCATTTCTTCAAATAAAACGACACGTTTACTTTTCTTATTTTCCAGTAAAGGAATGCCTTCACGACATATGTATAATGGTTGGAAATCACCAGTAGTTGTCGGTTTTAGTATTACAACAAGTGAACACATTTTTTTTTCGTTTTTTACAGTTTCGAATTGTAGCATATGTGTTACACGTTCTTGGTTTGTTTTGGCAATTTCAAGTAATTCATATAAGTCAGAGTAGCCTTCTCCGAGTTCTATAAAGCGTTGAATCATATTTTTTCCTCCTCTTTCTTTTACTGTACCATCTCACTTTTTAAATGAAAAGTAGACAAATAAAAAAACCCTGCAAAGCAGGGCCCTTCTAATACTAGTATGTACTACTAGTAAGAAGGCAAAGGGAGAGGAGAAACCGGAGGAAGAACTTATGGGGAAACGTAAGTCTTCTCCGCGGTTGGCAACAACATCGAAGATGATGTTGTTATATTTATTTATGTCCAATCTGAATGAAGATATACAT
>NZ_JBFPJI010000217.1:0-5635 GCF_040838205.1 Bacillus sp. S4 | reverse complement strand
GTATACAATGAATCCAATTTTAACAGCTGCAAAACAACTATTACATAAAGGCGAAGTTATTGTCTCTACTTTAAAATGTTCACTTACTGACTATATTAATACGCATAAAGTCCCGTATCCAGGCATGTTATTTGCTACTAACAGAAGACTTCTCTTTTTGGGCCAATATAAAAATACATTGATTGCCGAATTTGAGTATGAAAAAATTCTATCTATAGAAACGAAGAGAAGAATCTTTGATAAAAAAATAATATTTTACTATGAAGATGAATATATAACGTTGGGATACATTACAAGTTCAAATATTGAAGAGTTCATAGACTTACTACAAAGAAAATGCACGACTAGCGCGGACTCATAATCAGTGGAATCCCCCCCGCTGATTCATTATTTTAATTCCTCCCACTTCGTTCAAACCTCTCTCCCATTTATTCGGTACATATTATCCTCTCGATCCATAAATCCGTGCACGATAAACTCGCGTCTAATCGTACAAAAATCATCATGATATTGTTTTATGAATGTATTAATTTCTTTTTCTGTATATTGTTTTTCAGCATTTAACTTGCTAACTAAATGCTCTAACAATACTAGTTTTTTCTTCTTTTGACCTGGAATCGATTTTAAGCGGTCCTCTTTATCGAAAAAGTTACGAATGATCGTATCTCTAAATTTCATTTCACTTTCGGTCATTTTATTTTCCTCCTTATTATTTATCCTTTTCCTTGTCTTTTTCACCGAAAAGGTCCAGTGCATACCCTACGCTTATAAGGAAATAGTAGAATCCAAGAAATGCTAACGTATCTTTTACGCTAGTATGTTCTTCTTTGCGAAACAAAATCGGTGATATGGTGAAAACGAGGAAATAGACGCATGGATATAGTATGAAATAATAGTTGAATTTTTTTCTCATAGCTCCTCCTCTTTCTGTATATGATTCTATTCAAATCTTTGTAATCCCTTTTTTAATATTCCCCTCTCCTTTAGGTAGGTCTACAGGAATTTTTAAATAAAAGTGATATGTTCTATCCAATGATCTTTCACATATATTTACATGGATGAATTACAAGTCAAGGGGGAATATGAATGCGGTGGATTTATTATGATCCTTTGTTTGAAGTAGATCAAGTCGTTCCATCTGTTAGAACTTCTTCGCCATGGGCTGGGCATAACAAGTTTGCTTACGATCTCGTTACATTTTTCAAACCTAATACACTAGTAGAATTAGGAACATATTATGGATCTTCCTTCTACAGTTTTTGTCAGGCTGTTAAAGATGAACAACTCCCGACACAATGTACTGCAATTGATACTTGGCAAGGAGATCCACACGGTGGTTACTATGGAGAAAATGTATTCGAAACCGTAACAAATGTGCTGGACACGTGTTATCCAGGAATCGGAAAAACGATTCGTTCTACATTTGATGATGCTTTAAATCAATTTGAAGATGAAAGCATCGATTTATTACATATCGATGGGTTTCATACGTTTGAGGCGGTCTCACACGATTATGTTACATGGTTACCAAAACTTAAAAAGAACGGTATTATTTTATTTCATGATATAGCCGTCTTCGAAAATGGGTTTGGTGTACATTTGTTATGGGATACTTTAAAAGCACAATACCCTCACCTAGAATTTTCACATTCGTACGGTTTAGGCGTCCTCTTCCCAAAAGGACATGAAGAAAAATTTGAAAATGTGCTCACTAAAAATAAAGAACTACAGCAAAAGTATGGAGGATAATCCTCTAATTAAAATAAGATAAATAAAAAAGCACCATTTCGGTGCTTTTTTATTTACGCTTCAAGTGATTGATTTTCAGCAATATTTCTAAATTTTCGTTTGTGCATCCAAGTTAATGAAGCGATTGTTCCAAGTGATAATACAACGATAAAGATCATGAGTATCCCTATATTTTGCCACATGAAGTTAAAATCACCGCTTGATACGACTGCTTTAAACCCTGATACAGAGTATGTCATCGGTAGCCAAGCATTAAAGGGTTGTAAGTACTTCGGAATCAACTCTAGCGGGAATGTTCCAGCACTAGTTGTAAGCTGCATAATTAATGTTAAGATCGCAATGAAACGGCCCGCATCACCGAATGCTGTTACTAAACATTGAATTAATGCGATGCATGCTAAACTTGTAATAATGCTAAAGAGTATGAAGTATGGGATGCTTTGCACTTCTACACCTAATCCGAATAGTAATATGACATCTGCTACTATTGCTTGAATAATACCGACTGATAATAAAACACCAAACTTACTAATAAACCAGCTGAATCCTGATTTCGGAACGCCGACTGTATCGCGTAATGGGTATACGATAGATAATAGTAATGCCCCAACGAATAAACCGAGTGATAAGAAGTACGGTGTAAATCCTGTTCCGTAGTTTGGAACTTCCGCTATTTTCTCCACCTTCACTTTTACTGGGCTTGCAAACATATCATACGTTTTATCCGTTCCTTTTACTTCTCCTGTCTTTTCTGCACCTTCACCAAGTTTCTCAGCAAGTTCACCTGACCCATCATTTACTTTTACGAGTCCGTCTGTCACTTTTCCTGAGCCGTCTGTTAGTTTATTTACTCCGTCGATTAGCTGGGTTGAGCCAGTTGCCATGTTATTTAGACCACCATTTAGAGTACCTAAGCCAGTTGTTACTTTACCCGAGCCATCTGCTAATTGCGTTATTCCACCTGTCATTTGGCTTGCTCCTACTGATAATGTACCCAAACCGCCTGTTACTTGGCTTGAACCGTCTTCTAATTGGTTTACTGCTACAGATACTGTGCCTAAACCACCTGTTACTTGACTTGAGCCATCCGCTAATTGAGTGATTCCACCTGCCATTTGGTTTGCTCCTACAGATAATGCACCTAATCCTTCTGTTACCTTTCCAGATCCATCTAATAATTGATTTTCTCCATCAATTAATTGACCTGATCCGTCTTTCAATCTATCAGCACCTGCTTTTGCATTACCTAATCCTTCACCTAATCCATGAAACTTACTTACAAATTCGTTTTGCGCATTCGTTAATTTCTTAATACCACTCGCTAAATTTCCCACCTCTTCTGGATTCGGCATTTTGCTTTGCATTCCACTTGTCTTTTCACTGATTTCACCTTTTAATTGTTTTACTTCTTCATTTAATTTGCTCGTTCCGCCTGCTACTCCGGCAGCTTTCTGTTGAACTGTCGCCGTACTTTTTACCGCATTTGTTATAAATGGCTGTAACTGCTCTTGATATTCTTTCGGTAAACTTTCAATTTGCTTTTGTAAATTCGCTACATCTTGTGCTGCAGTTTTTGCATCCCCTGCTGTTGATTGGGTAATTTCATTTAACTGATTTACGTTTTCTTCAGCTCCATTTATTTTCTGGTTTACTTTATTTAATATAGAAGGACCTTTCGACTGCGCCTCCTCTAGGCCTGCAACAGAATTTTGCACTTTACTATTTAACTCCTGTAAACCCTTTTGAATCTCTTGAGACCCTTTCTCTAATTGAATTTGCCCCCCAACAAGTTTTTCCATCCCATTTGATAGTTCAATTGTTCCTGTTTTTAATTCACCTGTTTTACTTACTAATGTGTTCAAACCTTTAGTTACTTTCTCAGACCCACTTCGCAATTCGCCAATTCCTTTTTTCATTTCACCCGTTTTTCCATTTAACGTATTTAAACCATCTGTTACTTTTCTAGATCCATCTTGTAATTTCCCTATACCCGTTTTTCCATTTAACGTATTTAAACCATCTGTTACTTTTCCAGACCCATCTTGTAATTTCCCTATACCAGTTTGTATTTCACCCGTTTTGCTATTTAATGTATTTAAACCATCTGTTACTTTTCCGGACCCATCTTGCAATTTATTAGATCCATCTGCTAATTTCTGAGCTCCATCTTTCATCTCCCCAGATTTCCCTTGAAGTGTATGGAGTCCATCCGTCACTTTACTTGATCCATCATGCAACTCACTAGCTCCATCATGTAACTTATTTGCTCCGTCCGCTCCATCTGCTAATCCTTTTGATACGTCTTTAATGGAATCAAACATTTTCTCTGCATATGTTTTCGTTAACGTGCTTGATACTTCACCTTTAATTTTTTCAATTGCTGTTCCGCCAATTTGTGAAGATAAGAAGTTTAAACTTTCATTTGGAATATATTCTAAGTTTAATGGTTTCGGATCGTCTTGTAATAACGTTGTAGCGTTACTTGAGAAGTCATCTGGAATACGTACTAACATGTAATACTTTCTGCCTTCCATTCCCTCTTTCGCTTCTTTTTCACTTACAAATTCCCATTTAAAACTTTTATTATCTTTTAAGTTATCAACGAGCCCTTTCCCGACCTCAATTGGTTTCCCATCAAGTTCTGCACCTTTATCTAAATTGACTACCGCAACTGGCAAGTCATCTAGCTGCTCATACGGATCCCAAAAGGCCCATAAAAACATACCCGCATATAAAATCGGTACAAATAAAACCGCAATGATTGGGATTAATATTTTTTTACTTTTTATAATCTCTGCAAATTCTTTACTAAGCAACTTATGCCATTTCATAATTTATCCCCCTTTTCAAAAATGACCAAAATGTCTATTTAGTCATTTTTAACCAAATAAAAAGGCTATATCTGTTCATACATATGCCTTATCCCCGAATTTATACTATGCATATTTTCAACTACTTGATTATACTATTTAACCACCCTTCTCATATAAATGACCAATTTGTTCAATTAGTCATTTTTTTATAATATTAAAAGGATTATCTTAATTTGACAATCCTTTTAGTAAATAAAGTTCGAATAATTCCGATATCTTTTCTTTTTCTAACGGTTCATGATTTTTTTCCCAATCAAAAATAAGCGATACGTATAGGCGAAGCATAATAAACGCTGTAATTTCTGGATCACATTTGCTAATCTCACCTTTTTCAATCGCAATCTCTAAATAAGATTGGATGACAGAAATGATTTCCACATCTACTTGTTGCATCACTTCTTGTACTTCTTTCGTTCCCATATCACGCTCTTCTTGAATTAGTTTAATCATGAGCTGATGTTCTTTTCTAAATTCTAATATGCTATATAATGCTCTATGTACATTTTCAAAAAATGAAATATCTGAACGAATTGCGTCTTTTGCGACTTGCTTCATTTCTGTAATTAAATTAGAAATAATTTCGCCAAATAGTTCTTCTTTATTTTTGAAAAAAGTATAAATTGTTCCTTTTCCTACATTCGCTAACTTCGCAACTTGATCCATCGTCGTTGCTTTATAACCGAATGCTGAAAAAGACTTTGTTGCAGCTTCAATAATAGAACGTTTTCGATCTATCGCCACATCGTCACCTCCAAAAATGACCAATTGGATGATATAGTCAATTAGTACATCTTTGATATTACCACACGCTTACATTCTATACAAGTTCTCTTTTTAGTTATTCCCAGTTTTAAAAAATTCCAGTCAATCTATATAATACTGTCATAGTGTATCAGAAAAAAAGGGGAAAGGAAAAGATGTTCTTCAGATATAATTTTTATGAACACCTTTTTCTTATTTCAACGTAGAAAGCGTAATTTTGTCTAAACTAGAATTCCATATGTCCTCTCTTT
>NZ_JBFPJI010000216.1:0-5673 GCF_040838205.1 Bacillus sp. S4 | reverse complement strand
GCTATATAATAACCCATTTACTTCTGGTGTTGATATGAGTACAGAGCTAATGCTCCGTATTGGAAAAGAATGTGAAAATGTTACACATATTAAAGAATCTAGTGGAGATATTCGAAAAGCGAGAGATTTAGTAAGACAAGGCGAAGGTGCTTTTCAAGTCTTCTGTGGGTCTGAAGATTTAGTTATGGAATCTTATTTAGTTGGTGCGACAGGATGGGTTTCGGTAGCAGGAAATATCGTTCCAGGTCTCGTTACGAAAATGTATGAGCATTTTCAAAATGGTGAATTAGAAAAAGCGTGGGAAATGAACGATGCTATTTTACCACTTTGCGAGTTTCTTGAAGGATCAGGGAAATATGTACAAATCGTTAAACGTTCAATGGAACTACACGGACAAGTTGGCGGACCTTCTCGTTATCCGAGATTAGGATTAACTGAAGAGGAAGATCAAAAGCTTCAAACGATTTTATCAAAAATTGCAGCTCATGCAGCTGTTTAAACAAGGAGGAGAGCATATATGTTAACGACAAACATTGAGTTGAAACCAAAAGTGAAAGCGTTTTTAAATGAAGAAATTAAAATGTTTATTAATGGCGAATTTGTTCCTTCTATTAGTGGAAAGACATTTGAAACATACAATCCAGCGACAGAAGATGTGCTAGCCGTCGTATGTGAAGCACAAGAAGAAGATATTGATATCGCAGTAAAAGCGGCGAGATTTGCTTTTGAATCAGGCCCGTGGGCAGAGATGACTACTGCTGAAAGAGCACATCTTATTTATAAATTAGCAGATTTAATTGAAGAGCATAGAGAAGAATTAGCACAGCTAGAAGCTTTAGACAATGGAAAACCATATCAAGTAGCACTTGATGATGATATTTCAGCAACTGTAGAAAATTATCGTTATTACGCGGGATGGGCTACAAAAATTATCGGGCAAACAATTCCGATTTCAAAAGATTATTTAAATTACACACGCCATGAACCGGTTGGTGTTGTAGGTCAAATTATTCCATGGAATTTTCCGCTCGTTATGTCTTCTTGGAAAATGGGAGCCGCTCTTGCGACAGGTTGTACGATTGTATTAAAACCAGCAGAGCAAACACCTTTATCTTTACTATATACAGCGAAGCTTTTTAAAGAAGCTGGTTTTCCAAACGGTGTTGTAAACTTTGTACCAGGTTTCGGCCAAGAAGCAGGAGCTGCAATTGTAAACCATCATGATATTGATAAAGTAGCTTTCACAGGTTCAACAGTTACAGGGAAATATATTATGCGTCAATCTGCAGAAACAATTAAACATGTAACACTAGAACTTGGTGGTAAGTCACCAAACATCATTTTAGAAGATGCTGACTTAGAAGAAGCGATTAACGGTGCGTTCCAAGGAATTATGTATAATCATGGTCAAAATTGTAGCGCAGGATCTCGAGTTTTCGTTCATCGAAAGCACTATGAAACAGTCGTAAATGAACTTGTAAAAATGGCAAATGAAGTGAAGCTTGGGGCAGGTATGGAGGCGGAAACTGAAATGGGACCGCTCGTATCTAAAAAACAACAAGAGCGTGTGCTAAATTACATTGAACAAGGAAAAGCTGAAGGTGCTACTGTTGCAGCTGGCGGTGAACGTGCATTTGAAAAAGGTTATTTTGTACAGCCAACCGTA
Source organism: Bacillus sp. S4 (assembly GCF_040838205.1). Taxonomy (NCBI): domain Bacteria; kingdom Bacillati; phylum Bacillota; class Bacilli; order Caryophanales; family Bacillaceae; genus Bacillus; species Bacillus sp. S4. The sequence goes on along the minus strand of NZ_JBFPJI010000216.1, from coordinate 4,007 downwards.
TTCACAAATGTTACTGATGATATGACAATTGTTAAGGAAGAAATCTTTGGACCAGTTGTCGTTGTACTTCCATTTGATTCGACAGAAGAAGTAATTGAAAGAGCGAATCGCTCTTCATATGGGCTTGCTGCGGGTGTATGGACACAAAATATTAAAACAGGGCATCAAGTTGCCAATAAATTAAAGGCAGGAACAGTGTGGATTAATGATTATAACTTAGAAAATGCTGCTGCACCATTTGGTGGATATAAGCAATCTGGTGTTGGACGGGAATTAGGTTCATACGCCCTTGATAACTATACAGAAGTGAAAAGTGTTTGGGTAAATATTAAGTGATACTCTATTCAGTCGGGAGTCTTTTCATCCCTGCTGAATAGTAGTTGAACCAATCAGGCATTTACGGGTAGGTGATTTTCCACCTTACTTCCTTTGTGTTCAACGCATGAGGTGGGAATCATACTACCCACAAATAGCGGGATAAAAGAATGATGAAATATAGTAAGAGATGCGGACAACTGGTAGGTAGGATAAAGGTTGTCCTTTTTCTTATATATAAAATTGCTTTTTCAAAAGAATTATAAGGGGGATTTGGATGGAGAAATTAGTAGAATGGTTAGTAGGGCAGGTATGGAGTATTGGTTTAGTTGTTTTTGCATTAGGAGCAGGAGTGTATTTTACAATTGCAACTCGTTTTTTACAAATTCGTTATTTTAAAGAGATGATTAAACTATTATTTGAAGGAAAGAGCTCAGAGACTGGGATATCATCCTTTCAAGCATTTTGTTTGGCGTTATCAGGTAGGGTTGGAATAGGGAATATCGCAGGGGTCGCGACAGCTATCGCTTTTGGTGGACCTGGAGCTGTATTTTGGATGTGGATGATGGCTCTATTAGGAGCGGCTAGTGCATTTGTTGAATCAACATTAGCACAAGTATATAAAAGTAAAGTAGGAAATGAATACCGCGGTGGTACACCATATTTCATTGAAAAAGGTTTGAAAATGAAATGGTTTGCGGTCATTGTAGCAGTGGTTGTAACACTTTCATATGGCGTTTTATTACCAGGGATTCAATCAAGTAGTATCGCGGTTGGATTTGAAAACTCTTCTGGCATTAGTAAATATATAACTGGTATATTTTTAGTTGTATTATTGGCAGCGATTATTTTTGGTGGAGTAAAGAGAATTGCAGGCGTTTCACAAATGTTAGTTCCATTTATGGCAATTGGGTATGTAATTGTTACATGTATCGTATTAATTGCGAATGTAACGGAAATTCCAAGTATGTTTGCTTTAATTTTCTCAAGTGCATTTGGTGTAAATGAAATGTTTGGAGGAATCGTTGGGGCAGCTATAGCATGGGGAGTAAAGCGTGCAGTATTTTCAAACGTTGCGGGTGTAGGAGAAGCAACATATAGTTCTGCAGCTGCTGAAGTATCGCATCCCGCAAAACAAGGGTTAGTTCAAGCTTTTTCTGTATATATCGATACAATTGTAGTATGTACAGCAACAGCTCTCATGATTTTAATAACAGGTATGTATAATGTTATACCTGAAGGGAAAAGCGCAATTGTACGGAATATAGGAAATGTGGAAGTAGGTCCAATTTATACACAACAAGCAGTTGAAACTGTTATGACTGGATTTGGTCCAATATTCATTTCAATCGCAATCTTCTTCTTCGCATTTACAACTTTACTCGCTTACTACTATATCGCTGAAACGACGCTTACTTATTTAGATGGTGGGCTCAAATATAGCTGGTTAAAACCAGTATTAAAAATTGGATTTTTAATTATGGTATACATCGGTAGTGTAGAATCAGCTTCGTTTTTATGGAACCTCGGAGATTTAGGAATTGGTAGTATGGCATGGTTAAACCTTATAGCAATCCTATTGTTAAGCAAAACTGCATTAAAAGTGTTAAAAGATTATGAAACGCAGAAAAAAGAAGGAAAAGATCCTGTTTTTGATCCTAAAAAAGTAGGAATGGAAGGTTTAACGATTTGGGAAGAGCGGAGTAAAGAGGTTGAAAGGAAAAATTCTAAAGAAAAAGTATCGGCGGATGATAGTGTTAAATTTTAAACATGCAAATTTCTAGTATTAAAAAACTGAAAATTCAATCTTTTTCAGGGTTATATATTGTCCTTGTTTGTTCTTAAACAAAAGGCGGATCTTAGTAAAGTGATTTTAGAAGCTTGTTGTGTTTTAGCTGCAATTTCAGGAGAACTGAAATGTGCTAAGCGATGATTTTAGTGCAAGAGTGTATGGTGGAATTGAAAAATCAAATTCATTAAACATGAGAAAGCTCTCCTTAAAATAAGCTTGTAAGGAGAGCTTTTTATTTTAGCCTAATTTTTTTGAAAGAGTTTCAGTTGTTTCATATAATCGATAGCTTTTGTTTTATTACTTTGTGCAGAAACATATTGTGCCTCATTTACATCTCTATAATAACTATTAACTACTTCTTCAGAAAGTGTACCGTCAGAGATGGCTTTTTTAACCGCGCAGTGTGGTTCATTTGTATGCGAACAGTTAGAAAATTTACATTTCCTAGAGATAAGAACTATATCTTCATATCCAATATTTAAGTTACCTTCATGATTTATTAAGTCAAATCCTATTTTACTAATAAGTAATCCCTCCACTTTTAAATGAGTTTTTTAGAATCATACATACAAATTGTATCGTTTTTAAGTTGTGCTTGTTTTAATATTCTGTATTCTTATAAATTGATTTCTCTACATCAGGGAGAAGGGTGTATATGCTCTTCCCAATTAAAGATTCTAATTCATTCTTAATTTTATAGAATCCTTTCGAATGTAAAGAGGTATGAGAGGTTGTGCCATGACGTAAACCAACAGAAACCAATCTTCTTTCAAGCGTAGTAAAACCATCCGCATCAGCGAGAGCGTCGCAAAGAGTAATTACTTTATTGTATAAGTCATAGTCACTATTTTCATTCAATATTTCAATTAACCGGCTTTCCATATAATCGGGAACAAGGCTCCACTTTGCTGCGATATCTATATGCTCATTTTTGCAAGGAAATGAATGCGTCACACATATAACGGCGTTTCCTGTATACCCTAAATCATTCATATACATGTAACCATCATAGGAATGAATAACAGATTTAGTAAAACCTTTATATCTTCCTATATCATGCAGGAGAGCGGCATTGTATGCTATGTCAACATCTAAGTCATACCCATTTTTTATAAGTTCTACAATTATTTTTTCAGTTGCATTGGCAACATTAATTGAATGTTCGAACCAAGGACCTGGGTTTTGTTCATATGCCCAATCCAGTAATTCTCTTGCGTATTTCCTTTCTAATATATATTTCATATAGTGATCCTTTCTCTAAAAAATCGTATCTTAATTAATTTCATCTTAATATTTAATTATTCCTGCTATAAAAATTGTTAAAATAAAAACAAAAGGGGGAAAAGTAATGCGAAATTTAGTAATTGAAGAAATTAAGCAACTAGAAAATGATATTGAAGAGCTTTCTAAACTTTTGAAAACTGTAGTAGATGATGGGGCGTCAATTGGTTTTTTACCTCCACTGGAACAAAAAGAAGCAGCGAAGTATTGGCAAACTGTATTAGCACCAGAAGTGATATTGTATGTTGCTAAAATAAACAATGAAGTGGCAGGAAGTGTTCAATTACATTTTGTTACAAAGCCTAACGGGATCCATAGAGCCGAAATTTGTAAGTTAATGACTCATCCAAACTTTAGACGTAATGGCATTGGACGTTCACTTATGCAAAAAGCAGAAGAAAGAGCAAAGCAAGAAAATAGGTCTCTTTTAGTATTAGATACTAGAGAAGGAGATCCTTCTAATAGATTGTACAAGGCATTAAATTATCAAGAATCCGGCAAAATACCAGAATATGCGATTTCTCCGAATGGTGAGTTAGATGCAACGGTAATTTATTATAAAATGATTTAGTTTTTTATTTGAAAAGGGAGATAATTTCAAACGACATATTTGTTATTA
>NZ_JBFPJI010000215.1:0-5684 GCF_040838205.1 Bacillus sp. S4 | reverse complement strand
TATTAATATAGTATTTTATTAATGCTTGTTGTAACAGCGAATATATATAATAGCTTGTAGCAAACGCCCCTCTATGAGAAAGGGCGGATAAACCATTCTTTTCTTCATATACATATAGAAAATGAGAAAGAAAGTGAGGGTTGCATATGGCTGGATGGGTGATTTGGTTTATAATAGCGGGTATTTTATTTATTGCAGAAATGTTGTCGATTACTTTTTACATGCTTTGGCTTGGAATTGGAGCTGTTGTCGGAGGTCTTATTGCTTTGTTTGCTCCTGATGCACTATTCTTACAAGTTGTTGTTGGGGCGATTGTAAGTTTAACATTGACTTTCTTTACGAAAAGAATTTCAAAAAACTTTCGAGAAGCAAAAGGTTTTACTGATACAGTAGATAAACTGGTTGGTAAAAATGGAATTGTTATGCAAGCGATTACAAGTGAAGTGAACGGTATTGTGAAAGTGGATGGAGATACTTGGACAGCTATTTCGGATACTCCTATTGATGCTGGAGAAAAAGTCGTTGTTATAAAGAGGCATAGTACTATTTTACAAGTGAAAAAGGAGAGTGAATAAATATGGCAGTAGCATTAACGTTAACGATTATTTTCGCATTGATTGTCGTTGTATTTATTGCATTGACGATTAAAATTATTTCGCAGCAAAAAGTTGGGGTTGTTGAAAGGTTTGGTAAATTTCAACGGATTATGCACCCAGGATTAAATATTTTAATCCCAATTGTAGATCGTGTTCGTGTATATCATGATTTGCGTATTCAACAAACGAATGTACCACCACAAAAGGTAATTACGAAAGATAATGTACAAGTAGAAATTGATACAATTATTTTCTATCAAATTGTTGAACCAGAGCTTGCGACATATGGTATTTCAAACTATGAATATGGTGTTCGTAATATTACATCTGCAACAATGCGACAAATTATTGGTAAAATGGAGCTTGATGAAACATTATCAGGTCGTGAAAAAATTTCAACAGAAATTCGTTTAGCACTTGATGAAGCGACAGAAAAATGGGGCGTTCGTATTGAGCGTGTCGAAATAGTCGATATTAACCCACCAAAAGATGTGCAAGTATCAATGGAAAAACAAATGAAAGCAGAACGTAATAAACGTGCGATCATTTTAGAAGCTGAAGCAGCGAAACAAGATAAAGTCCTTCGTGCTGAAGGGGAAAAACAAAGTAAAATTTTAATGGCTGAAGGGGATAAAGAAGCGCGTATTCGAGAAGCTGAAGGTTTAAAAGAAGCAAAAGAATTAGAAGCGCAAGGGGAAGCAAGAGCGATTGAGGAAATCGCAAAAGCAGAACAAAATCGAATTGAATTACTTCGCGCAGCAGATTTAGATGAGCGCGTACTTGCTTATAAATCATTTGAATCATTGATTGAGGTTGCAAAAGGACCAGCAAATAAAGTCTTTATTCCGTCTAATGCAATTGAAACACTTGGTACTCTTGGTGCTATTGGGGAAATTTTTAAAGAGAAACAAGCGAAGAAATTACCTTCGTCAGATACAGAAAAATAACTATCAGAGTGAGGAAGAGAAATGGGATGCCATTTCTCTTTTTTGTGCGTATATTGCGAAAGGCTTGTACATATCCATGTATAAAGAAGGTGATACAGTGAAAAAGTATGCTACTCGTATACATGGGAAAAAACTAGTTTCGTTACTCTTTCTATATGCACTAATAGTAATTATTATTGCGTCGATTTTGACGTCACTTTTACATACAATGAAATCGAATTATGCGAATCAATGGTTTGGAAAAGTATCTATGCAAGGTTTTGTTCAAATGATAGAAAGTGAGAATCGCTATTATGGATTTGATTATTTTAAGCAAAATAAACGAGAATCGGTTGGGAATTTAATGTTCTCTATTGCGACAGATTTAAAAATAAAAGATTTGAGAACGTTTGTCGGTAAAGAAGTACCTGGTATGTCAAAGTATTACTCTAACATTATCGTAGCTGGAGAAGGGACAAACTTTACGAATATCCCAAATGAATCTAGTGTACCGATTGAAGAAGTAACGAAAGAGCGAGAAGTAGCAAAAGATAAAGTTACAGAAGCGGAAAAGAATAATCCAATCAAGAAAAAGAACGGAACGAAAAAAGGAGAAAGCGCAGTATACATTTATCATACACATAGCTGGGAATCCTTCTTTCCGTTATTACCAGGGGCTACCGATCCATCAAGTCCGGATGTAAATGTGTCCTTACTAGGGAAACGTATGAAAGAACAACTTGAAGGACAAGGAATTCCGGTAATTCATGATAAAACGAATATGGGGGATTTATTAGCGAGTAAAAAATGGAAATGGCCGCAATCATATAAAGCGTCTCATGGATATGTAAAAGAAACATTAGCACAAAATAATAAAATTGCGTTTCCGATTGATATACACCGTGATGATCAGCGGAAGAAGGTAACAACAAAAGTAATTAACGGAAAATCGTATGCAAGATTATATTTTATAATTGGGATGGAAAATGAAGGGCGTGCTGAAAATGAAAAAATTGCAAGGGCAATCAATAGTTATTTAGATGAAAACTATTACGGATTAAGTAGAGGGATCTTTCCGAAGTATAAAAAAGATGGAAATGGCGTTTATAACCAAGATTTATCTAAAAATGCGATGTTAATTGAAGTTGGTGGTGTTGATAATACGTTAGATGAATTATATAACACAATTGATGTGTTAACGGAAGCGTTTAGTAAGTATTATTGGAATGATGCAGAGAAAGTGAATGGGTGAGGAACGGGAAACCGTTCCTTTTTTATTTTTGAAATCCTAAAATATGATATGATAGAATTTTGCGAATATTGAACGAGGAGTGGGATAGACATGCAAATACTATTAATACGTCACGGTGAATCAGAAGCTGATATTTTAAATGTACATGAAGGTCGAGCTGATTTTGAATTAACAGAAAAGGGAAGACAGCAAGTACAAAGACTTGTACAGAAAGTGAAAGCGGACTTTCTGCCAGATTTCATTTGGGCAAGCACATTAAAACGTGCTCGAGAAACGGCTGAAACATTAGCTGAAGCGATTCAGTGCCCAATTCAATTAGAAGAGGAATTAATGGAGTTCAATAATGGAGTGCAAGCAGGTTTATCATTTGAGGAAGCAAAAAAATATCCAGAGCCAAAGTTTCTTCATGACCGGTTTGAAAACGGGGAATCATTTATTGAATTTAGAATGAGAATAGAAGGAATCTTTTCTAAAATCGTGACAGAAAATACATATGATCGGATTGCAATTGTTGCACACGGTGGTGTAATAAATAGTATTTTACGAGCATTTTTCCAAATGCCAATTAGTATGGACTATTATTTTAAAATGGGAGATACGGGTATTAGTTTGATTGAACTTACGGATAAACAGAAAACTGTTCATTTTATAAATGATACAAATCATTTGGATGGATTGTAAGAGGGTATGTACAAAGTTGTGAAGCTAACTGCAATTCAAAAGGTATTGGAACATCTGGAAATTTGTAAATCAGAAGCAATTGCTTTTGGTGACGGTGGAAATGATGTTGAGATGTTACAGTATGTAGGACTGGGAATTGCGATGGGGAATGGCGGAGAAGAGTTAAAAACAAGAGCAGATTTCGTTACAAGGAAATCAAGTGAAGGTGGTATTTCTTTTGCTTTAAAAGAGTTTGGGATTATTTAAAAATAATAGCTAGTCAGTGCAGAGAGAGCCTGTTTAATAACAGGATTTTTTTGTCTAATAATATTCTTGCAATAAAAGGAAGGAAATGAGTATAATGAAAAGTAGTTAGGTAAGCTAATTAAATGAAAGGAAGGAGAGTGAAAATGAATGGATTCAAAAAAAGGTGCTCTTCCTTTAGGGATTGAGCCTTATGCAGAGTTAATAAAAAAGACAGCATCAGCGGATACGGATCCAATCGCAGCAAAACTTGGTTTGTTAATGTTATGGACGTCTGATAATGTTCTTGATGCTGTTGACGTAGATTTAGCTCCGCTTGGTATTTCGGAAAGTAAATTAGATTTTTTACTGTTATTTATTTTGCGTGAAATGGAATCGAATGGGGAAGAAGTGAACATGAGTCCTTCGGATATTGCGAGTCGATTAGGGATTACACGTGCTTCTGTCACTGGCTTATTAGATTGGATGGAGAAACGAGAGTTAATCGTAAGATTCCATCATTCTGAAGATCGAAGAAGATTAAAGGTGAAAATTACTCCAAAAGGGAAAGAACGAGTTACGCATTCTTTACCAACTTTTTGGTTATCTTGCGCTTCGTTAGTTGATGACTTTAATCAAGAAGAGCGTCAAGTTTTAGAGAAGCTATTAAATAAAATGCAAGTAACTATGCAGGTGAAATTAGGAGAAGGTAGATAAAAAAGTTGATTGTGAGAGTCGACTTTTTTATTTAAACATATAATTAGGTTACCTTATTATATGTTTAGCTAATTTGATCAAGGTGGTGATATGTCTTTTAACGTAAACAAATTAAGTGAGTATTGAAGGAATGTCATTTTGAGTAATTTGCTTCAGATGTTTTAAACCGATGGGAAAAATCATTGTAAGGGGGAGATTTTATGATGGAAATATCAAAAGAAGTAAATAGTGAAAGGAATTATGCAGTAATGACAGCGGTGTTATGTTGGGCAGGTATGGTAGTTATGTCCAGCCTATATGTGGCGATTCCTTTAAATGCTCTATTTTCAGACCTTTTTAAGGTTTCATTAGCGCAATCTGCGGCTACAGGCAGTATATTTTCTGTAGGCTTTGCTATAGGTTGTTTGTTATTTGGGGCAATCTCTGATAAATATGGGCGGAAGAAAGTGATTTTTATCGGATTACTTGCGCTGTCGATTGTTTCTTTTTTATTAGGGTTTGTCGATAGTTTATTTTGGTTTGTTATTCTTCGAGGATTACAGGGGATAGCAGCAGCTACATTTTCTCCAGTAGCGTTGGCTTACGTTGTAGAAATGTTTCCAGTAGAAAAAAAGGTTACAACAATAGGATTTGTTAGTACCGGTTTTTTAGTAGCTGGAATTGCAGGGCAAGTAATAAGTACAGCTGTTAGTCAGCATTTTGGATGGCATATGGTGTTCTTTCTTCTTAGTATTGTCTATATCATTACTGCTGTATGGATTCATTATTCTCTTCCGAAAGGGGAAACGTCTCAATCCTATACTGATATTTTGGGACCAATTAAACAGATGGGTAAAGTTTTTACACATAAAAGCTTAGTATTGAGCTATATGATTGCTTTTGTTTTATTAATGGCTTTTGTTAATATGTATACTGTTTTAGGGAATTATTTGAGCTCTCCTACTTACAATTTAACTCCAGAACAAATTCTTTATTTTCGCTTAGCAGGGCTATTTGGTATGTTGCTGTCACCACTTGCGGGTCGCTTAACAAAGAGGTTCGAAGTAAGGCAAGTTCTTCAAGGCGGATTGTTGGTCTCTATTTTTAGTCTAAGTTCAATGGGCTTTATTTCGAACCTGCCGCTACTTGTAATGATGAGCGTCTGTTTTGTAATAGGTATTGCTATATCCGTTCCGTCTTTAGTTTCTCTTGTCAGCCAATTAGGAGGAAAATCAAGGGGAATAGCAGTTTCTATTTATACTTTCATTTTATTTTTAGGAACTAGTATAGGACCTATTATTTCTATTTATC
>NZ_JBFPJI010000214.1:0-5735 GCF_040838205.1 Bacillus sp. S4 | reverse complement strand
GAACAATCTCTATGCAATATTTATTTTCACATTGGAATATGATAGTTTAAATGTTATAATCCACATGAAATATTCAGAAAATAAGGGAGGATCACGTGTCGTTAACACTTGTCTTTTTTCTTGTTCTGTTTACCTTGTTTTTAAGCACATACATTGTCTTCTTTCTATGGAAGCACTTAAAAATTATAAAATACATGCCTGCTCTCTTTAGCTTTATGAGCGTTCTTTTCATTTTTATATGGAAGAGAATTACTTTCGGCTGGGAAGGTCTCGGTTTTGGCATGCTTCAATATACATTATTATTCGCAAGTTGTCTTACACTTGTATTCGCTGCTTTTTTAGAAACAAAATCCCTTATGAATTGAGGTTTATATATTGATTGACGTACCCTTTTTAAAAAGTGTCACATTAAAAAAAGAAGATATCCCTAGCTTTTCCGCATATCCTTACTGTTTACCCGCCATTCGAACATTACAATCGCTCCTTTTCCATCCAAATGTAACATTCATTATTGGAGAAAATGGAACGGGTAAATCAACATTACTCGAAGCGATTGCAGTTGCTTTAGGTTTTAATGCAGAAGGTGGAACGAAGAACTTCCGTTTTAACACGTACAATTCACATTCATCTTTACATGAATACATTCGAATTTCAAAAAGTTTTAATACCCCAAAAGACGGATTCTTTCTACGTGCTGAATCATTTTATAACGTCGCTTCTTATATTGATGAAATGGATGCTGATTCAGAAGCACGCGGAAATCCAGTTATTGACTCATATGGTGGTATCTCACTACACAAACAATCCCACGGCGAATCATTCTTCTCATTATTTATGAAACGCTTTTCAGGACAAGGTTTATACATTTTAGATGAGCCTGAGGCAGCATTATCCCCGATGAGACAACTTTCAATGCTCATTCGCATGCATGAGCTAGCTGAAAAAGGTTCACAATTTGTTATCGCAACGCATTCCCCCATTTTAATGGCTTATCCTGAATCTACTATATACTCTTTAACTCAAGAAGGGATTCACGAATCGACATTAGAAGAAACGGAGCATTATCAAACGACGAAACTTTTCTTTGAAAATCGCGATCGATTATTTCATCACTTATTTGAGTCATAAAAAAAGAGGCAGCAATCGCTGCCTCTTTTTTATAATGCTTCTATAAATAAAGCTACTCCAATACCGCCTCCAACGCATAGAGAGGCAATACCTTTCTCTAATCCACGTCTTTTTAATTCGTGAATTAAACTTACCGTAATACGAGCTCCTGTACAACCGATTGGATGTCCAAGTCCTACACCACTACCGTTTACATTCACTTTCTCACGGTCTAACCCTAACTCTTTCTCTACAGCTAGGTATTGTGCAGCGAAAGCTTCATTAATTTCAAGTAAATCTGCATCTTCTAATGACCAATCTACTTTTTCTAACCCTTTGCGAATTGCTGGTGCTGGTCCAATACCCATAATTTTCGGATCTACACCTGCTACTGAATATCCAACAATTCGAGCTAACGGTTGTAAACCTTTTTCTTTCGCCTTTTCTTCACTCATTAATACTAAAACGGCACTTCCGTCATTAAGACCAGATGAATTCCCTGCAGTTACTGATCCATCTTTACGGAAAGCTGGTTTTAATCCCGCTAACTTTTCAGCTGTAATATCTGCACGTGGATGTTCATCCTTCGAAAATACAACTTCTTTTCTACGTTCTTTTATCGAAATAGGAACAATTTGATCGTCAAAGTATCCAGACTCAATCGCTTGCAACGCTAATGTGTGGCTACGAAGCGCAACTTCATCTTGTTCCTCTCTTGTAATTTCATATTGTTCAACTAAATTTTCCGCTGTTTCACCCATCATAATATGGTGAATCGGATCTTCTAAAACTTCCCACACCGTATCACGAATTTCTCCGTGCTGTAGACGTTGTCCCCAGCGGTGTTGTTTTAATGCATAAGGGCTTGAGCTCATTGCCTCTACTCCACCTGCAACAACAATATCACTTACACCTAATTGAATTTGCATTGCAGCAGACATAATTGCTTGCATACCTGAAGAACATTGACGTTGAATTGTATAACCAGTAACTGTGTCAGGAAATCCTGCCGCTAATGCAGCTGTTCTTGCCGTATTTGCTTCATCAGTTCTTTGAATACAATGACCTAAAATTACTTCATCAACTTCATGTGGCTCTACTCCGCCTCTTTTTACAGCTTCCTGAAGTACAGGAACAGCTAATTCTACCGGTGTTATATTTTTTAGTGCTCCTCCGAAAGTTCCAATTGGTGAACGAACTGCAGCTGTAATGACAACATTATGCATTTTGTACTTGCCCCTCTCTTATGTAACCTAGTAAGTTTTTAGGTGAAATTCCATAAGTTGTATGTCTACAATTATCATACTATAAACATACCAAAAAATCAAAATATTTAATATAATAAAAATAGAAGGAATTAACCTTCTATTCTGTCAATGCGTATAAGAACTTTTGTAATATCTTCTCTGTCGTTTCATTCAATTTCGGTAACTTGTCTACTGGAAAATATTGAAGTTGTAACCCTTCATGATCGAGCTTTAATTCTCCGCTTACATGATGTGCCTGATACAGATGAATCACATTAAAAATTTCATCTCCATTTGGATAACGGAAATAAACTTCCTTTCCTGAAAGAACACCAAGAAATTGCATTATTTTTGCACTTAGCCCCGTCTCCTCGAATAATTCTCTACGAGCAGTTTCTTCTGTCGTTTCTCCCAGTTCCATTGCCCCGCCAGGCACACCCCAATCATATGTATCTGAACGATATTGAAGCAATACTTCTTGATTATCATTTAATATAATAATTGCTGATCCTACTAAAATAAGTGGTCTCGTACCAACTACTTTGCGTAACTCTTCAATATACCCCAATATGTAAACTCCCCTTTCCTCACCCTTCCTTATCATAACAAAATTCTCTTCCTTTTGTTGCTGTAATTTTCAATAAAAAAAGGAAGCTTCCGCTTCCTTTTTTTACCGTTATCCCGCTATTTGCGGGCAGTAAGACCCCTACCTCAAAATTCAGCGAAAGTAAAGAAGTTAGGTGGGGGGCGGGCTGCCCGTAAAAGCCCGATTGGTGAGGGCTAATAATCAACGGGGGATGAACAAAAACCCCACTGATTAAAGTTTCACTTTATTTCTTAAAGCTTTCGTATTTTACAGCTTCAAAAGCTTCTTCAATTTCCTCATTGCTATAATGGACATATGTAAAACGCCCTAATTCTACTAATCTAGCTATTTCTTGTAACGCTTTATGCTGATCATATGTTTCTTCAATTGTAATATGTACATAAAACTTCATTAATGGATGTTCATATAAAGGTTCTCCCACCTCTACATATACACCTTCAACCCCTTGCACAACTCTTACATAGCTCGCAAATTGATACAGAGCTTCTCTGTCTGAAACGATTTTTAATGTATACATATATTCTCCCCCTTTTCTTTACTATATCAAAAAGATGACCATACTACGTTATAGAACTATGAAATTTTTTCGACTTGTAGTCTATATATTCGTGTAATAAACAAGGCGTTTATCCATACATAGGACCTTTTCCCCACATATATTATAGAAAGAATTTTTTCCTTTGAGGTGTTCCTTATGGATTCATACATTAATATATGTGTTTGCATTACTCCAGGCGCCGATATTTCTGACGACCGTATTGCAAAAGATTTAGCAGTTGCAGAATCAATTTGGCATCCCATTACATTTCAAATTAAAGAAGTAATTGTACTAAACGAGCTTTTCCGTTTTTCAAATCGGGAAATTAGTTATAAAAACTCCATTCAAAGTCAGGAAAAATTATCATCCTTTTTTCAAACTTGTGTTAACGAAGCTCCTGAATGTGACCTTTATATTTGTTATATTGGCAGTGATTATTTCAAAGAAACCGCAGTAATCGCTTGCGCTTACTCTCTAGCGAAACAACAACAACTTACTGGTTACATCGTTCTAACAAACTCAGCTGCTCCAATGAAAAATATATACACCCTCGCTCACGAAATTGGTCATATTTTATTCACAAGACGAATTCATGGAAAACTTACGCACGCAGATCCCCACTCTCCAACCGGTTCTGAACATCACCATTCACCATCGAACCTTATGTACCCTATAGTCCCTAGCCCTAATAAAGTTCACATCAATTCATTATTAACAAATGAACAAAAAGCGCTCTCTTTACAAAGTCCCTTATTACAAAGAAAAAAACAGTAACGATATTGTTACTGTTTAAAACAACATATTCCAATCAACAAACCAAATACCGGCTGCGAGAAATAAAGTGAAACTATAATTAGTGGGGTTTTTGTTCATCCCCCACTGATTATTAGTTGAACCAATCGGGCGTTTACGGGCAGTTGATCTCCCATCTAACTTCTTTGCTCCATCCGAATTTTGAGATGGGAGTTTTACTGCCCGTTAATGCGGGATAAAAACATACAACTAAAAGTAAATGTAATCCCTCTAAAAATCCCAATATAATATTTCTTTGGAAATACTTTTTTGCATATCCAAAGCAGCCCTTTTCCTATTAAACCGAAAAACAAAACATATCCTAATGTATCATCTAATAAAGTATCAAAATAATCATTATGTATCCTTTTTGCGAAAGCAGTATAGATCCCTAAAATTGCTAATCCTAGAAACATAATAGTTAATATACATATAAATATATTTTGCATATTTGTACCCCACTTAATAGAAAATTCCGTTTGCTAATTATTTGCTCGTTACTTTCGTATCGTACAGCTAGTTTATACTTTTTCGCTCTTCAATTTTTAAATACCATCGCATTAATCCATATATACTTCCATACATAAGTAAAATCTTTGCAATTCCCCAAAATACATTTCTTTCTTCTAAGTCTTTAAATATAAACATAATTGCCAAAGGAACAATTAGCACCAAAACGCCCATCCAACCAAGAACATACACTTCTCCAATGAAAAGTAATAAAAAGATACTTGCTGCTAATATATATGTTTGTATTGTCGACAATTGCAAAATAGGTGTACCGTACCATTTATCAATAAACATCAATAATACTAATAATAAGATAGGAACCATTACTATTACGTAAATAATCCCAAACTCTACAAACTTATTTTTAAAAGAAGACATTCTAAAGGCAACAATTGTTCCAATAATCGTAATGATTAAGACGATAGGATAGCCAATTAACTGTATATTTGTTAGCGTAAATTGCTGATTCGGATTATTAAACAAAATATGTGTTAATATCCAGTACCCGCCAACCCCAATTATCATCGCAAGAATACTCTTTATAATCCCGCTTTTATCCTTCTCCATCTCTTTCGCCAATTCTTCCGCATACGCTTTTGGCGAATCACCAAATATATCACTTACTGTCTTTCCTTTTTTCTCACCTTCTATTAAATGTAGCTCTGCATCTTCTAGAAATGCATCCACATCTTCTACTTTAATTCCCTTCGTTATTAAATACAATTTCGTATCGATTAGAAACTTTTCCCCTTCTTTAGAAACTTGCATTATAACCCCTCCCTTATTTAATCGTTTCTCTTCTATTCGCCTTCATCATAATTTCAACGAAAATTAAAATAAACAAACTTCCGTATAAACATATAATTTGAAATAACATTGGCATAAGATCTTCCGATGTAAATGTTTTAAACACTAACATAATCGAAAGTGGAAT
>NZ_JBFPJI010000213.1:0-5757 GCF_040838205.1 Bacillus sp. S4 | reverse complement strand
GATTGTAACTTTTATGTACCCTATCTCTATCCAGTATATACCATTCAACAGATGAAATACAAATGTAAAACCCTTTCATTTCACCTCTCTAGTCACCTGCATACTTCAAAAACCGTAATACCACTTTCTCATATGTGATCATTATTAAACAACTTAAACCGAGCTTTTATAGGTAAAAACAATCATTCACTTCAGCGTATATAGGTATTTGCCGTGCCACTACTCCGCTTTCGCACATACATTATGATGAATTCAACCCACCTTTAAGAAATGGAGGAGTTTTTATGTATCCCTACAATCCTTATGATCCATATAACCAAGATGGTTACCAACCTCAGTATGATTTACAAGCACAATACCAACAATATATAGATCAAGCAGAGCAAATTAATCCATATGATCAAAATCGACAATTTCAACTTCCAATCTCTTTTCCTGGCACTGGAAACCGTCAACTAGAACGACGAGTAAATGAGCTTGAACAAAGAGTACGTCAACTAGAAAACACAGTTGAGCGCCATACACGTAGATTAAACCGCTTAAATCAGCGTTTACGTACAGTAGAAAATAGACTAAACATTCCATTTTCAGCATTAGAAGACGGATTTTAATTTCGAAAATAACAAATATATAAGGAAGGGACTCCCCCTTCCTTATATAAATTGACGAAAGTTTTTTCCATCTCTATACTGATAAGAGTTAATGAAATGAAACAAGGTGATAAATATGGATTTTGAAATAAATTTTCTTTCCTTTTATGTAGTACAAGTAGAAGGAAAAGGTGAAGCAGTTGATAAACGCTATAAACATTTTCAAACATTAGACGCTGAAGAGTATGAAGATAGCTCTTTAAAAGAATTTTTGAATGGTGAATTATTAAAAATTTCAAAGCGAAAAGTAGAACGTCACGCAAAAACAGAACAAGCCCCAACAAAGATTGGTCGCTTTATTGTAGAAGAAGGGCATGAACTCGATTCAAACCCTCATTACAACTTATTTAATCGTATTCGCTTTGCAGAAACAAAAGAAAACTTCAAAGATATGAGCGAACCTCTCGTTTATACATATCTTGACACAAGCGCTGTACGTGGTGGTGTATTTTTAATCGCTCAAGCAAAACTACGTAAATACTTTGATGATCCATTCGTATTCGTAATGAAATGTGACTTCGAACCAAAGGTTGCTTCCATTTCTGATGAATCAACGCTTATTCGTAACGTTGAAATGGCCATCACAACAAAGAATATGAAATCTATCCAATACCCATACATGCCTGAGGAAGGTATGGTCGAAGTAGGCGAGCTAAAAATTCACCAAGCATCACACGCCCGCTACTTTGAAGACTTCTTAAAATTCGTCGAGTACGAACGCTCTATGCCTGAAATTATGAAAACACAAGTAATGGACATGGTATACGACCAAATTGAAGATGTATTTGAAGAAGGTACGGAAGAACGCGAACAATTCGACCAAGCAATGGAAGTGTGGGCTGCCAGTCCGAAACGCGAAATTATGGAACAATTTTCAACCGAAGAAGTAATGGAAGCTACTGCTCAAATCGTCGAGCACGCTCCTGAAGTGGAATTAAAACTAAAAGCAGATCATATCTCTGTGAAGGCTCTACTTGCTGATTTCGGAGACCTAATACATATTGCAAAGGTAAACGACCGATATGTATTAATGATTGAAGCAGACACACTTACGTTCGAAAAAGGATTCTCTCCAATTGAGTTTTTGAAGCCGGATGAATTGCAAGATGTGATTGAGCGGATTGAGAATAAGCAGCAGTATAGTTATGGCTCAGGAGAAATCGAATAGAATAATGTAAAAAGGCAACTAAAATAACAATTATGTGTCTACACGCGTGACCATACAGTACTTAAATTTTCGGTTCTATCACTGAATAAATGCTTCCATATAACTATTTTTTACTGAGCGCTATTCACAAGCGCTCTTTTATTTTGGTCACATTTCCGTGTCTATTTGGTGGTCACTAAAAGTATATGGGTACTAAAACTTTCTACTATTTGAGTTTTTGAAGTCGGATGAGCTGCAGGACGTGATTGAGCGGACTGAGAAGAAGCAGGGATACTAATATGTTTGTGTGATTTACAGAAACAAGCTATCATTTTATAGATTTAATTTTACCATTCACTACTTTACTCCCCTCTAAACCCATATACATAAGATGCTATATCTATTTGGGAGGTGTAGGGGTTGTTCTTAAATCAAAATCCACAGCTTGCTTCTTATGAAATAGGAGATTGGTCATATGGTGACCTTAATGTTCGTACTTGGGGGGAAGGAGCTTCGCTTAAATTAGGTAAGTTCTGTTCCATAGCCGACCATGTAACAGTCTTTTTAGGTGGCGAACACAGAACAGATTGGATTAGTACCTATCCATTTAATGTGATAGTTCCCGAGGGTGCGGGGTTTAGCGGTCATCCGAAAACTAAGGGAGATGTAATCATTGGTCATGACGTTTGGATAGGCAGTGGCGCTATGATTATGTCTGGAGTCAAAGTCGGAAACGGAGCTGTTATTGGCGCAAGAAGCGTTGTAACACGAGATATCCCGCCGTATGGAATAGTAGCAGGTAATCCAGCAAAGTTGGTTCGGTATCGTTTTTCACCAGAAGTGATTGAAGAACTTCAACAAATTTCTTGGTGGGACTGGGATATATCTACTATCACGGCGTCTTTACATTTTCTTCTTTCAGATAATGTAAGTGAGTTTATTCGAGAATATAAAGAATGATCAACTCACTTAAAAAGTAAATACTAAAAAACTCCTATATCTATAAATGGAATAGGAGTTTTTACATTGCTCACTAATAAATTCTCCTCATAACAAGTACTAGCCTTAGCCACCTTAATACATTTACGTTACCTTTCCCTCTTCCTGCACCTTCTCCATCTCAGCCAAATACCTAAGCTGCCTTTCCGCCTTTCTCACCGCCGTAGGAAAGTGTTTCTTCAGAAGTTCTACTGCAGATTCACTTATATAATATCTTTCCGTTATACTTTCCCACGTGTCACTACTTTCAAATACACTCCATACAAAAGGACGCTCTGTATTTTTTCTCAGTTCTTTAAACACCCATTTTCGCATCCTTTTTTTCGCTTTTTCTGTTAGTTTTCCGTTCTTTACAAGTTCAAGCTCACCATGTCTCTTGTATCGCTTATTAATATCTCTCTCACTATATGCTTTAAGAAATATATTCGCTGTATTCTCAGCATCTGCGAAAGCACGATGTTGCCTACCTTCCCACGTTAAATCAAGCTGCTCCACTGCAAATTGTAAACTTGGTGTATGCTCAAATAATTCTTCATATGCCTGGAAAACAAATTTTTGCACATCAAATCTGCTCTCTTTTTCCATACATGGGCATTCTATACCGTATAATGTACAATCTTGAGATAGAAAACGATAATCTTCTTTTCCCCATGAAATAAATATAGAATCTTCTCCGATGAACTGAATAAATTTCTCTATAATTTGAGGGAATTTCTCTGCACCAATTAAATCTTTCTTTGTAATTCCAGTTAATTTTGTTGTATGACGAGTTAATGGGGCACTTGGTTTTACTAACTCTGAAAATTCTCCAATAACCTTCATTGTACTCACATCTATTTTTACAGCTCCAATATCAACTATTTCTGACGGATCTTCTGATTTATACGGCCTAAAATTCCTTTCAATATCAAACACAATGAAGTGTGTAGCGTTTTTCAATTTGTATACCTCTTTCTAATTCCTATTAATATGAAAAGCCTAATTAACAGCTTTACTTTATTTTCAGTATCTATTTATACATGCAGTTTATACATTTAATACATTTAAATATAAATCGAAAATTCAGTCTTATTATCACATGTAAATAGGAGGACCTTCAATAAAAACGCAAAAAAAAAGAAGGGCAAGCCCTTCTTTTTTCATAATTACTTCTTGTTTACGTTTGTAGCTTGAGGTCCACGGTTACCTTGTTCTACTTCGAAAGTAACTTCTTGACCTTCTTCTAAAGATTTGAAGCCGTCGCCTTGGATAGCTGAGAAATGAACGAATACGTCTTCTCCGCCTTCAACCTCGATGAAACCGAAACCTTTTTCTGCGTTAAACCATTTTACTTTACCGTTTTGCATTTAAAAAATCCTCCTACAATGTACCTATATGTACATATTCATTTTCAACCACTTTACAATAATACATCATATATTAAAAAACTGCAACCCCCAAGGAGATTTAACATTGCTATCCTCCTCGGAAGTTACAGCTCATTTAAATCTCTATATTATTAAAAGTAAAATGGTTTAAAGTAACTATATCATATCAATATAATAAAAGTAAAGTTTTTTTTAAGCTATACAGCTTTTTTCTTCCATTGCATCTCTTTTAATTCACCTGATCCAGCTACAACATAGCCTTCTTTTTCATTAACAATGCGCCAACCATGCCCTTTAACCGAATCACATACTGTAACAATTCCTTCTTCAAGAAGCACACGGCAAACGGTACTAATTCCCGCCTTATTTTGCGTTGACGTTGTATATAACACATGTTGATCCACACTTAAATCTAAATAACTACTCGGTTTTTGTTCACTTTGACATGTATGCCAACCTATTTTATCACTTTCGATACTCTCATCTATTCTGCAAAAAGAAATATTCCCGCTAATTCCCTTGCACGATCCACTTGCCGATACTAAATAGGGATTATGTATAGTCAACGCAGAAATCATCTGATTCATCGCTATTTTAATCCTTTTTAATTTACGTGTCTCTAAATCAAAAAGCCAAACACCACCATATTTAGTATGTATTTTCGTACCGATAAATAAGTAATGTTTATATAAAAATAATGATCGAATAGATGGTGCCTCGCTACCGTAATTAAGAAATGGCTGAATAGTCTCCCATGTGGAACCAAAATCATTAGAATGATACAGTGTTTTATCTCCATGAGCAATTACTGTTCCATTCTCATTACTACATACATTCCAACTCGTTGCTTTCGTTGGAAAGCGCTGGATCGTCCACGTTTCTCCACCATTCATACTACGAATAAAAACTCCTTCGTCTCCTACTCCGTAAACTACGTTACCTTCACTATGTAAATCTCGAATTCGTTTTTGGAAACCAGTTAAAACCTGTTTCCATTCTCCATCTTTTTCAATGAATAAACCATTATATGTAGTAGCTAACAAAAGCTTCCCATCTCTTAACTTTGTAATAGCAGTTGCACTTAACATTGTTTCCACGTTGACACTCCCATTCCTAGAACTTCTCGGCAAAAGCAATTGCAAAATCACTGCATTTTTCAACATCATCTTTATCTTCTGGAGCTAATTCAATTTTCAATCCTTCTTGTACAAGTTCTGCCCCGCATTTTACAAGACGTTCTTCAAATATCGTTACCGCTTCACAAAACAGTTCATACGCTGTATCACCTGATCCAAAAACAGCCACTTTTTTACCCGTTAAATCTATATTTTCTAACTCATCATGGAAATCTTCCGCTTCAAATGGTAATTCACCATCACCCCACGTATAAGATCCTAAAATGATTCCATCATAAGCTAATAATTCTTCAGCATCCATACCTTCCATCTCTTGCAATACTACTTCATGATCAAAGGCATCTAAACTTACTTTAATTAAATCAGCAATACTCTCTGTATTCCCTGACATACTTGCATACGCTATTAAAATTTTCGCCACTTTGACATCCCCCTTTTACAATAAATGATTCTCATTC
>NZ_JBFPJI010000014.1:0-38067 GCF_040838205.1 Bacillus sp. S4 | reverse complement strand
CCCCACTGATTATTAGCCCTCACCAATCGGGCGTTTACGGGCAGTTGATCTCCCACCTAACTTCTTTGCTTCAGCCGAATTTTGAGATGGGAGTTTTACTGCCCGTTAATGCTTTTTTTTCGTTCATGGAGAAGTTAAGTATTGAAAGAAGATGCAGTGGGTTGTTCGTTAAATGAGTGATTTTTGAGCGTATCCTTGTATAAAAAAGATCCAGTAATAAAAATATATTTATTTTTAGGGGAAGAGATAAAGGCTATCAACATAGTTTTTGAAAAAGGAAGAGCATCAATTCTTCTTTTATTCTGCCAAATAGTTGACCTGAAGTGATAAAATGTATTATAATCGTAAAAGACATGCTGAAGAAGTGTTTCTTTTTGCATGCTGAAGTTAGTATGTAAGTGTGATGTTTCGGAGGGAGGGAAAGAGAATGTCAAAAACAGTCGTTCGTAAAAACGAGTCTTTGGAGGATGCACTTCGCCGTTTTAAAAAGTCGGTTTCTAAAACTGGTACACTTGCTGAAGCAAGAAAGCGCGAGTTTTATGAAAAGCCAAGTGTAAAACGTAAGAAGAAGTCTGAAGCGGCAAGAAAGCGTAAGTTCTAAGAGAGGGTGTAAGTTATGAGTCTTCTCGGTCGTTTAAACGATGATATGAAACAAGCGATGAAGAATAAACAAAAAGAAAAATTAACCGTTATTCGTATGGTTAAGGCTGCTTTACAAAATGAAGGTATTAAACTGCAACATACTCTTACTGAAGAAGAGGAATTAACAGTTTTAGCTCGTGAAGTAAAACAGTATAAGGACTCCCTCCTTGAATTTAAAAAAGCTGGTCGTGAAGACCTTGTTGATAAACTGCAAAGTGAAATTCAGATTTTAAGCGCATATTTGCCGGAGCAATTAACAGAAGAAGAACTAGCGGATATAATTAAGCAAGTTATTTCTGAAGTTGGTGCTACATCTAAAGCAGATATGGGTAAAGTGATGACTGCTGTTATGCCGAAAGTAAAAGGTAAAACAGACGGATCACTTGTGAATAAGCTGGTTATCCAGCTATTAGCATAAAAAAGCGTCTCATTTCGTATGAGACGTTTTTTTATGCTTTTTTCAGTTTGGACGTGATATTACAAGCTCTTTTTTCATACATATGGGATGAGAGGGGGTCTTTTGAGATGAAGAAATTAGAACAAATGAAGAATTGGTTAACGAAGCAAATAGACCTGCCAGTGGATGTGTTAATGGATCTACCTCGGATCACGCTTGTTGGGCAAGTACATATCTATATAGAAAATCATCGAGGATTATTAGTATTTTCAGATAAAGAGGTAAGATTGCTATTGAAACATGGTCAATTATTAATTAAAGGTCAATCCTTTGTTATTAAAACAATCCTTCCAGAAGAACTGTTACTTGAAGGGATTATTGAACAAGTGACGTTTTTAGAAAATGAAAAGAAAGAGGAGTGAGGAGAAACTTCCGTTTGTGAAGTTTTTCTTCGTTACCTTGTATTAACAGGTGATAACGTTCTGGCCTCAATATTCGGTTCGTACAAAGAGGATAGGTGGGAATTGAGTTCCACGTAAAAAAACTGGCTCGTGAAGGTTAATAATTAGTGAGGATCAAGGAATCTGCTAATTTAGTACGAGCTAGTTTGATAATCGAATTGAAAAGTAGTGTATCTACTTTTAGAAAGGTAGTGGAGATAGTCGATGAAAAATAAATGGTTTATAAAATGGCTTGGGTATGTAAAGGTGCGAATTGAAGGTAGAGGAGCGGAACGCTTTGTTAACGAGTGTGTGCGGAGGAAATTACTCGTTTGGGATGTAAAGAAGATAGCTGATGAAACGTTAGTTTTTTGTATGTTATTACGAGATGTGAAAAAGATAAAACCAATTTATAGAAAAAATGAATGTAAATTATATTTTATTGGACGTTACGGTTTTCCGTTTTGGAATAAGCGTTTAATTAAAAATAGTGGATTTTTAATTGGGTTTTTAATATTTTTTTTCGGGATGATTGCATTGTCAAATATGGTGTGGAAAATTGAAATTACAGGAGCAAAACCTGAAACGGAATATATATTGATGAAAGAATTGGACAAAATGGGTATAAAAAAAGGGAAATTACAGTTCCAAATGCCGAATGTAGAAGATGTTCAACGTCATTTGACAGACAATATTAATGCGATTACTTGGGCGGGATTAGAAATAAGAGGGACAACATATCATTTTAAGATTGTTGAAAAAAATGAACCGAAAAAAGAAAGTGAACAACAGCCACAAAACTTAGTAGCAAAAAAAGAAGGGATTATTACAAAAACATTTGTGGAAGTTGGGAAGCCTGTTGTCATGAAAAATGACCATGTAGAAAAGGGGCAACTTCTCGTCTCGGGGATGTATGGTAATGAGGAGAATCCGACAATTGTTTCGGCTAAAGGGATTGTATATGGAGAAACGTGGTATAAATCTGAGGTGGATGTTCCGTTAAAGACGCAATTTCAAGTGTATACTGGTAATTCGTATAATGAATATTTTCTTAAATTTGGGAGTGCTAAAATAAAAATATGGGGATTTCAGCAGGATAAGTATAAACGCTCTCGTACTGAAAGTGTAAAACATGATGTGAAATTATTTGGATTCACATTACCAGTTGCATACGAGAAAGATATTGTACGAGAAGAGGAAGAAGCGAACCGAGAATATACCGAAAAACAAGCAATGAAAGTAGCGAAAGAGATGGCAGAAAAAGAACTGAAGAAAAAATTGGATGAACATGCTATGATTGTAAGTGATAACATTTTGAGTAAAGAGGTTGAGGCGGATCACCTAAAGGTCACATTACATTATACAGTGATTGAAAATATTGCAGAGCCACAACCAATATCTGAATTCGATATTCAAGGAGACTGAGTAATGGCAGAACAATTAGTAGAAATGAACCAACAATTGGAAAACCCTAACGAAGCAATCGCTCTTTTTGGGGTAAATGATGCTCATTTAAAAGTAATTGAACGAGAACTTAGTGTATCGATTGTGACTAGAGGAGAATCTGTTCGTGTATCTGGGGCAGATGAAACTGTGGTGCTCGTAGAAAAAATCTTACAACAGTTACTTGTTGTTATCCGTAAAGGTGTATCAATTTCGGAAAGAGATGTTGCGTATGCGATTCAGCTTGGGCAACAAGGGAAAATTGCTCAATTCGAAGAGTTATATGAAGAGGAAATTTTTAAAACGGCAAAAGGTAAATCCATTCGTGTGAAAACGATGGGGCAAAGACGATATATTCATGCAATGAAAAAGAATGATATTGTATTTGGGATAGGGCCTGCTGGGACAGGAAAAACATACTTAGCCGTAGTAATGGCTGTGAGAGCTTTAAAGCAAGGGTATGTAAAGAAAATTATTTTAACAAGACCTGCTGTAGAAGCTGGAGAGAGCTTAGGGTTTTTACCAGGTGATTTGAAAGAAAAAGTAGATCCGTATTTACGACCACTATATGATGCGTTACATGATATTCTTGGACAAGAATATACACAACGTATGATGGAACGTGGTGTAATTGAAATTGCACCTCTTGCTTATATGAGAGGGCGTACTCTTGATGATTCATTTGTTATATTAGATGAGGCGCAAAATACAACTGGTGTTCAAATAAAAATGTTTTTAACACGATTAGGTTTTAGTTCTAAAATGGTTATTACGGGGGATCCCTCACAGGTAGACTTGCCAAAAGGGGTAAAGTCAGGTCTTTCTATTGCTGCTAATATTTTATCTGGTGTATCAGGTCTTTCGTTCATTACATTGGAACAAACGGACGTTGTGAGACACCAGTTAGTGCAACGTATTATTGAGGCATATGATAAAATGGAATGATCCTATTTGTCAGGATCATTTCTTTTTGTATGATAAGGTTGGCGAAGGACATATTTTTTACTATCATTAAAGACGAGGGAAATAAACTATAGGTGATGGTCTATAAAAATATGGTCCTAAAAAGCATCGTTGGCTGGAAGAAATGAAAGCTATAAATAGTTTCACTTTATTTCTGGAGAGGAGAAGGTATTGAAATCATGTCAAGATCTCAAGAAATTTCTAAGTGGTTTCGTAATTTACAACATTCGAAAAAACTAAGTTGGATTTCTTACGTTTTATTAGGAGCAGTACTGTTTTTTGCACTTATGAATAATGTAAAACCAGAGCAATTAGATGTTGAAATATACTCTATTGCTAAAAAAACAATCCACTCTCCTATTAAAATTGAAGATAAAGTTACAACGGAAAAAAAGAAAAAAGAAGCCGCTACCAAAGTTGAAGATCAGTATACATATAGAAGTGAGCTTAAACAAAATAAAGTGGATATTGTTAATGATGTTTTTGCTAAGGTAGATGAAGTGGTGCAAGAGATTAAAGCTGTTGGACCAGATGAGCAAAAAAAGATTACCGATGCTGATAAAGTGGACAAGTTGAAAAAGAAACTACCTGTCGATTTAACAAAAGATTTATCGGATTCAAACTTACTAAACTTGATTAACGCGGATTCAAGCCAATTGGTATTAGCAAAAGATGCAGCAGTCACAGCCGTTAATAGTATAATGGCTATGCATATTAAAATGGACGAATTGAAGGACGCTAAAGAGCGGTATGTAAGTGAGTTGAATAATGTTAATGTCGATAGTGGTTTAAAAGAAGCTATTAAGGCACTAGGGAAATATGCAATTTCAGCAAATTATTTTTATGATCCGACTTTAACAAAAGAGAAGAGAAAAGCAGAGGAAGATTTAGTGCCGCCTGTTTATATCCTTCAAGGGCAAGTTCTTGTGAGAGAAGGAGAAACGATTTCAAGTGATATGTATAATCAGTTGAAATTAGTTGGGTTGCTAGAGAAAGGTAATAGCTTCCAACCTTATGTTGGTTTGGCGGTGCTCATTTGTGTGTTGCTATACTTTATGCATAAGCAGTTTGAAGTATTTTTACAGCGAAAAAGAGAAGATAGGCCGTATGTTTTAGCCTACATCACAATTCTGTCTATCACGATTGTTTTAATGAAAATCATTAGTTTATTCCAAAAGCTTGAATATGCAGGAATTGCGTATGTTGTTCCGGTCGCGATGGGGACAATACTTGTGAAATTAATGATTGGTGACCGATTTGTATTTTTAACAAGTATGATTTTTTCTGTTTGCGGAAGTATTATGTTTAATGAAGGTGTAACGAGTACACTGAATTATAGTGTAGGGATTTATGTTTTGTTAAGTTCATTATCGGTTAGCATCTTCTTGAGAGAAAAAAATCGTCGTACGATGATTTTGCAAGCTGGTATACTCGTTTCCGTATTAAATGTAGTCGTATTGGCGGCATTGCTACTATTACGAAATGGGAACTTTTCACCTCTTGAAATTGGTACGCAATTATTAATGGCAGCAGTTTCGGGGATTATCTCTTCTGTTCTAGCTATGGGGATTTTACCGTATTTAGAAAGTGGGCTCGGAATTGTATCGAGTATGAAATTAATGGAACTTTCAAGTCCGAATCACCCGCTCTTGCGCAAAATCTTATTAGAAGCACCGGGTACGTATCACCATAGTGTAATGGTAGCGAATCTTTCTGAAGCTGCTTGTGAAGCGGTTGGAGCAAATGGAGTGTTGGCTCGTGTAGGGGCGTATTATCATGATGTGGGAAAAACAGTACAACCACAGTTTTTTATTGAAAACCAGATGGGGATTGAAAACCCGCATGATAGATTAGACCCTGTAACGAGTAAAGATATTATAATCGCTCACGTAACTGATGGGGTGAGGATGTTAGAGGAATATCATATTCCTCAAGAAATTATTGATATTGCTGGACAGCATCACGGTACAACGTTACTTAAATATTTTTACTATAAAGCGATTAAGGAAGATAAAGAGAAATATAAGGAAGAGATGTTCCGCTACCCAGGATCAAAAGCAACATCTAAAGAGTCGGCAATTGTTGGTATTGCTGATAGTGTAGAAGCGGCGGTACGTTCAATGAATCATCCAACGCCAGATCAAATTAATAACTTAGTGCAAAGTATTATTAAAGATCGTTTGCAAGATGGGCAATTTAGTGAATGTGATTTGACATTTAAAGAATTACAAATTGTTTGTAAAACGTTATGTGAAACGTTAAATGGTATTTTCCATTCTCGTATTACATATCCGGAGCTGCCGGAAGATAAGGAGAAAGAATGAGTTTATTAATTGATTTTATTGATGAAACAGAAGAAGTGAAAGACGAATATATAAGTTTGATTCGAGGATTGGTAGAGAAAGCAGCCCAAATGGAAAATATAGAAGAAGGGGCAGAATTATCGGTTACGTTTGTAGATAATGAACGTATTCGTGAAATAAACCGTGATTACCGAGATAAGGATCAACCTACGGATGTTATTTCTTTCGCAATGGAAGAAATGGGAGAAGGCGAGATGGAAATCGTCGGTGCGGAAATGCCGCGTATGTTAGGAGATCTTATTATTTCTATTCCAAGAGCAAAAGAACAAGCGGAAGAATATGGACATTCTTTTGATCGAGAACTTGGGTTTTTAGCACTACATGGCTTTTTGCATTTGCTTGGTTATGATCATATGACAGAAGAAGATGAAAAAGAAATGTTTGGAAGACAAAAAGAAATTTTAGAGGCCTTTGGATTAGGACGATGAAAAAAGGAAAACTTTTAGATAGTTTTGGATATGCTATAGCTGGTATATACTTTTGTCTTCGTCATGAACGAAATATGAAAATTCATTCTTTAGCCGCAGTCATTGTTATGTGCTGCGGCTTTTATTTCCATATTACAACAACGGAATGGATTGTATTACTTATTGTGATAGGGATTGTAATGGGTTTAGAGATGGTGAATACGGCTATTGAAAAAACAGTAGACTTAGCAACCGCGGATATTCATCCGTTTGCGAAAATTGCAAAGGATGTTGCGGCGGGGGCAGTTTTATTGTTTGCAATTATAGCTGCTGTAATTGGTGCTATTATCTTTTTACCGTATATGGTATAGTTGCATTCCGAAGCTTTTATTAAGCTTTGGGAGCGCCGTGAAGGCCTTTAATGAAAGAGTGTATCTATTCACATCTGTGAACGGAAAGGATGCGGGAATATGAATAGCAAACAATTAATTCAAGAAGCAACCGAAGCGCGTAAACGAGCGTACGTACCATATTCTAAATTTCAAGTAGGTGCAGCTTTACTAACTCAGGATGGAAAAATATATCGTGGATGTAATGTTGAAAATGCATCATATGGTTTATGTAACTGTGCAGAAAGAACAGCGTTATTTAAGGCGATTTCTGAAGGAGATAACGAGTTTGTAGCTATTGCAGTCGTAGCAGATACAAAGCGTCCAGTACCTCCTTGTGGAGCATGTCGACAAGTTATGGTAGAATTATGTAAACAGGATACGAAAGTATACCTATCAAACTTACATGGTGATGTTCAAGAGACAACAGTCGGAGAATTGTTACCAGGAGCATTTTTAGCGGAGGATTTACATGAATAGAAAAGGTTATAAATCAGGTTTTGTCTCTATTATTGGCAGACCGAATGTTGGGAAATCTACATTTTTAAATCGTATTATTGGCCAAAAAATTGCTATTATGAGCGATAAGCCACAAACAACTCGTAATAAAATTCAAGGTGTATATACAGAAAATGATTCACAAGTAGTTTTCATTGATACACCAGGAATACATAAACCTAAACATAAACTAGGCGATTTCATGGTGAAGATGGCTCAAACGACATTAAAAGAAGTTGATATTGTTCTGTTTATGGTCAATGCAACTGAAGGATATGGTCGTGGTGAGGAATTTATTATTGAGAAATTACAAGAAACGAAACAACCGGTATTTTTAGTAATTAATAAAATTGACCAAGTTCATCCTGAGCAATTATTAGCGTTAATTGATCAATACCGTAAACTATATGAGTTCGCGGAGATTGTGCCAATTTCTGCATTGGACGGTAATAACGTTGAAGCGTTAATCGGAGCAATTAAAAAGTATTTACCAGAAGGACCGCAATATTACCCGGATAATCAAGTAACGGATCATCCAGAGCGATTTATTATTTCAGAGCTTATTCGTGAAAAAGTATTACATTTAACACGTGAAGAAGTACCGCATTCTGTAGCGGTTGTTATTGATGCAATTCAAAAGCGTGAGGGCGGAGCGGTTTATATAAACGCAACGATTGTTGTTGAACGTGCATCACAAAAAGGAATTATTATAGGTAAGCAAGGGAAGATGTTAAAAGAAGTCGGTAAGCGAGCTCGCTTTGACATTGAAGCACTTCTTGGTTCTAAAGTATTTTTAGAAGTATGGGTGAAAGTGCAAAAAGATTGGCGTAATAAGATGTCACAGCTTCGTGACCTTGGTTTCCGTGAAGACGAGTATTAATATGAAGTAAAGTTGTGATCAGTGGGTGTTTTGTTCATCCACTGATTATTGGTTTTTATGAACCTTGATAAATTAGGAAAAATTTTTCTCACATGAAAATGAACAAAATGGGTCAATTTAATAACAACAAAAGAAATTGCTTTATAGGCTACGCTTATTGAGAAAGGTGGATTCTTATGCTAGATTTTACCTGGAAGTTTTTCTCCAAAACAGGAAGCATTGAAACGTATTTGCTTTTGAAAGAAATGGAAAAAGACGTAAACGATGAGATGGATCAACATGAAGAGGAGTTAGCGCATCTAGACTCTCCAATTTCTTGACCCGTTTTGTTCAAACCTTGGATGGTGACGAACATGTTTCAAAAAGTTGAGGGCATTGTCATCCGTACAACAGATTACGGAGAAACAAATAAGATTGTTACAATATACTCACGGGAATTTGGTAAGATAAGTGCAATGGCAAGAGGGGCGAAAAAACCGAAGAGTCGGTTAGCGGCTATTTCGCAACTTATGACACATGGTCATTTTCTTATTCAAATTGGATCTGGACTTGGAACTTTGCAACAAGGCGAGATTATTTCATCTATGAAAGAAATTCGCGAGGATATATTTTTAACTGCTTATGCATCATTTATTATCGAATTAACTGATAAAGCAACAGAAGATAAGAAGCATAATCCGTATTTATTTGAAATGTTATATCAAACGTTGCATTATATGTGTGAGGGTGTTGACCCAGAAGCATTATCATTAATTTATCAAACGAAAATGCTTCCGGTATTAGGGATGCACCCGTACTTTGATACATGTGCTATTTGTCATCAAGAAACAGATTTTGTCGCCTTCTCTGTCAGGGAAGGCGGTTTTCTGTGCTCGCGTCATGCGGAACAAGATCCGTATCGTATTCCGGTGGGAGAGGCTGTTCATAAATTATTACGTCTCTTTCTTCACTTCGATCTACACCGGCTCGGTAATGTATCGGTGAAGGATAGTACAAAAAAACAAATGCGCACAGTATTGAATACATATTATGATGAATATTGTGGGATTTATTTGAAAACAAGGCGTTTCTTGGAACAACTTGATAAGTTTCAAATATAAAAAGGGCCGTATACGGTCCTTTTTACATACTTTCTTTTTCGAATAGCATATTTAGTATATAATATTTAAGAGATAGTATAACTTTTTTCGTTGTGCATTAAAGGTGGTGATTATCATAGAGCTGAATAAACGGCAAGAGCATATCATTCAGATTGTAAAAGATCACGGTCCTATTACAGGGGAGTCAATTGCTGGGCAATTGGGTTTAACACGTGCAACGCTAAGACCAGACTTAGCAATTTTAACGATGGCTGGTTATTTAGAAGCGCGTCCACGTGTAGGTTATTTTTATACGGGTAAAACCGGGGGACAGCTATTATCTGAAGCTGTTAAGAAAATTAAAGTGCAAGATTATCAATCTAGACCGGCTGTAATTGATAAAAATGTATCAGTATACGATGCAATCTGTACTATGTTTCTAGAGGACGTTGGTACATTATTTGTTGTAGATCAATCTACTTTATTAGTTGGCGTTGTATCTCGTAAAGATTTATTACGAGCTAGCTTAGGAAAGCAGGATTTAACCTCTCTTCCGGTTAATATTATCATGACAAGGATGCCAAACATTGCGATGTGTCGCAGGGAGGATTCTTTATATGATATTGCGATGGAATTAATAGAAAGACAGATTGATGCGATGCCGGTTGTGAAGGATACGAAACAAGGTTTAGAAGTGATTGGGCGAATTACAAAAACAAATATTACACGTGCGTTTGTAAATTTAGTAAATAACGAATAAGTGTAATTTGTTTAAAGTGAGGTAATGTAATGGATAATAAAATCGTATATGTCGTATCTGACTCTGTAGGAGAAACGGCTGATTTGGTTGTTAGAGCGGCAATGGGACAGTTCCCATTCGCTCCTGATATTAGACGTGTACCGTATGTAGAAGATACAGGGACATTAAAAGAAGTAATCTCGATTGCCAAGAGCAATCAAGCGCTTATTTGTTTTACGTTAGTAAAGCCTGATATGCGTCAATATTTATTGACAGAAGCGGCAAAAGAAGGAGTAGAGGCATACGATATTATCGGACCTCTTATCGATCAAATTGAAGGAATTACAGGGCAAGTACCAAGGTATGAGCCAGGTGTCGTTCGAAGATTAGATGAAGAGTACTTTAAAAAAATTGAAGCGATTGAATTTGCAGTTAAGTATGATGATGGTAGAGATGCACGTGGTATTTTAAAAGCTGATATCGTGTTGATTGGAATTTCACGTACATCAAAAACACCACTTTCACAATATTTAGCGCATAACAAACGTTTGAAAGTTGCCAATGTACCACTTGTACCGGAAGTGGATCCACCTGAGGAATTATATCAAGTGGCAAAAGAGAAATGTTTCGGTTTGAAAATCATACCGGATAAGTTAAATCATATTCGAAAAGAACGATTGAAATCACTTGGATTAAGTGATGGAGCAACATATGCAAATATTAATCGTATTCAAGAAGAACTTGGTCATTTTGAGGAAGTAATTAATAAAATAAATTGTCAAGTGATTGATGTATCAAATAAGGCGATTGAAGAAACAGCAAATATTATTGTGAATGCAGTGCAAAACCAAAAAATGTTTTAGCACATTTACCAAAGGTGAATGTGCTTTTTTCGCTCGTGAGAAGGCGGTAGAGGAAGATGCGAAGTAGAGCATGAACTTTCGGCTTAGTAATAGAATATAGCGGAATGGTTATACTTATATTCTTCTGTTTTTTTTTATTATGCTAAAGGAACGATTTCGTTATCTTTAAATGTAAGATGAAAATTAAAGGGATATGTAGCGTAGTTGAAGAAAATATATTATAATAAAAAATTGTGATAAAAACCTATATTTTACGTTTAGACTTTAATTTTTCAGAATAAACTAGGGATAGGATTTTCGAAAAAGACATGTATTTACGTTAAATCGACAAAATCTAGACAAGAAAACGCACATTATGGAAGGATTCACAGAAGGGATGTAGAATACAGAAATATGCAAAACATCAGTAAGATATTATTTGATGCAGATGCGTATCCCGTGAAGAATGTAATTGTGCAAGTTGGAACAAAATTTTATGTCGAAATTTTGTTTGTCGCATCCTATGCTCATCGTTCAAGAAAACAGCAAGGCAATTGGGTCTATGTAGATTCTGAGCAAGATGAAGTGGATTGTTATATTTATCAACATGCAAAAGCTACAGATCTCATGATCATACAGGTTATAGTGCTTGCTAGTCTTCTTGTGAAAAAGGAGTATATGTATTGTCTCCAAGAGATACATTTGTAACAGATGAGCAAATGGATACAATTTTATATAGTAGTATGTATCTGCGAATTTACGCAGACTGGGGACTTATACGAAAGGTCCAAAATCGTTTACACAATGTGATCGACAGTACTTTCTAACAAATTCAGAAAAATATTGTCGAATTATAAAGGAATCTTTTAATTTATATCGAATACAAAATACGACACGGAGATGGATTTATGGGGAACAGAATTCCCGAAGAAGTTGTTGAACAGATTCGGACATCATCTGATATTGTAGAAGTGATTGGTGAGTATGTTCAACTTAGAAAGCAGGGACGTAACTATTTCGGTCTTTGTCCATTTCATGGTGAGAATTCTCCTTCGTTCTCTGTTTCATCTGATAAGCAAATTTTTCATTGCTTCGGATGTGGAGAAGGTGGAAATGTATTTTCTTTTCTTATGAAAATGGAAGGACTTGCTTTCACCGAGGCTGTTCAAAAGCTTGGCGAAAGAAATGGAATTGCAGTTGCAGAATATACATCAGGGCAAGGACAACAACAACAAGAAGACATATCTGATGACACTGTCATCATGCAACAGGCTCATGAACTTTTGAAAAAGTATTATCATCATTTATTAGTAAATACAGAAGAAGGAAATGAAGCACTTTCAT
The DNA here is from genome assembly GCF_040838205.1 of Bacillus sp. S4. NCBI lineage: Bacteria > Bacillati > Bacillota > Bacilli > Caryophanales > Bacillaceae > Bacillus > Bacillus sp. S4. Next base: position 25,641 of record NZ_JBFPJI010000014.1, on the reverse strand, counting down.
ATTTATTAAAACGTGGTATTACAAAAGAGATGATTGAGAAATTTGAAATTGGTTATGCATCACAAGCTTGGGATGCAGCAACGAAAATTTTACAAAAAAGAGGTTTGTCGCTATCTAGTATGGAACAAGCTGGCCTTCTTGTAAGAAGTGAGAAGGATGGCAGTCATTATGACCGCTTCCGCGGAAGAGTTATGTTTCCGATTTATACTTTACAAGGTAAGGTGATAGCGTTTAGTGGAAGGGCGTTAGGAGATGACACTCCGAAATATTTAAATAGTCCTGAAACACCGATTTTTTACAAAAGTAAGCTGTTGTATAATTTCCACCAAGCAAGGCCGTTTATTAGAAAACGTGGGCAGGTTGTCCTTTTTGAAGGCTATGCCGATGTACTAGCTGCGGTGAAAAGTGGTGTGGAAGAAGCTGTTGCGACAATGGGAACAGCCTTAACTGAAGAACAAGCGAAACTTCTGCGACGTAACGTTGAAACTGTTGTTCTTTGCTATGATGGTGATAAAGCAGGGCGAGAAGCGACGATGAAAGCAGGGCAATTACTATTGCAAGTTGGTTGCCAAGTGAAAGTTACATCCTTGCCAGATAAGCTTGACCCTGATGAATATGTGCAACAATATGGGACAACCGCTTTTGAAAATCTTGTGAAATCAAGTATAAGTTTTGTTGGTTTCAAAATAAATCATTTGCGTTTAGGGAAAAATTTGCAAGATGAGTCTGGCAAAGAAGAATATGTAAAAAGTGTTTTAAAAGAGTTATCATTGCTACAGGATGCGATGCAGGCGGAATCATATTTAAAATCATTATCGCAAGAATTTTCGTATTCAATGGAAACACTTTTGAATCAATTGCACCAATATCGCAAAGAACAAAAGGTACAGCAAAAACAAATAAAGCAGGTTTCTAAGCCATCTCAAATTGTTCAAACGAAGCCGAAGTTAACAGGTTTTGAAAGGGCAGAAAGAGAAATTATCTACCATATGTTGCAAAGTGCAGAAGTGACAGTACGTATGGAACCTCATATAGAAGATTTTTATACAGAAGAACATAAAGGGATTTTATATGAACTATACGCATATTATGAAAAGGGAAATGAACCTTCAGTCGGAACATTTTTAAGTTGGCTCTCTGATGAAAAGTTGAAAAATATTATCACTGATATTTCGACGGATGAATTTATTAATCCAGAGTACACAGAAGAAGCGTTACAAGGTCATTTGGAGGCGTTAAGACGCCATAAAGAGAAACTTGAAAAGATGGAAATTATCTTTAAAGTAAAACAAATGGAAAAAACAGATCCTGTAGAGGCTGCTAAATATTATGTGGCATATTTACAAAGTCAAAAAGCAAGAAAATAGCTTTTTCGATAAAATTTTAGTATAATGAATGTTTGTATCTCGCGTAAGGAGGGGAACAGATGGCTGATAAACCAGCTCGTTCTAAACAAATTGAAACTGAAATGACCCTTGAGCAAGTGAAAGAACAACTCACTGAGCTTGGAAAAAAACGTGGCGTTCTTACATATGAAGAGATTGCAGAACGCATGAATGGATTTGAAATTGAATCCGATCAAATGGATGAATACTATGAATATTTAGGTGAACAAGGGATTGACTTAGTTGGTGACAATGACAACGACGAAGGTCCTAATAATCGCCAAATTACAAAAACGGAAGAAGAGTTTGACCTTAATGATTTAAGTGTGCCACCAGGTGTGAAAATCAATGACCCTGTTCGTATGTACTTAAAAGAAATTGGTCGAGTTGACTTACTATCCGCTGAAGAAGAAATTCGACTTGCAACGCGTATTGAAGAAGGCGATGAAGAAGCGAAACGCCGTCTTGCAGAAGCAAACTTACGTCTTGTAGTAAGTATTGCAAAGCGCTACGTGGGCCGCGGTATGCTTTTCTTAGACTTAATCCAAGAAGGAAATATGGGTCTAATTAAAGCGGTTGAAAAGTTCGACTATCGTAAAGGTTTTAAATTTAGTACGTATGCAACTTGGTGGATTCGCCAAGCTATTACACGTGCGATTGCAGACCAAGCGCGAACAATTCGTATTCCAGTTCATATGGTTGAAACCATTAATAAGTTAATTCGTGTACAACGTCAATTATTACAAGATTTAGGACGCGAACCATCTCCTGAAGAGATTGGTGAAGAAATGGATCTTGCTCCAGAAAAAGTACGCGAAATCTTAAAGATTGCACAGGAGCCAGTTTCTCTTGAAACACCAATTGGTGAAGAAGACGACTCCCATTTAGGTGACTTTATTGAAGACCAAGAAGCAACATCGCCTGCGGACCATGCAGCGTATGAATTGCTAAAAGAACAATTAGAAGATGTGTTAGATACACTAACAGATCGTGAAGAAAATGTTCTACGTCTTCGTTTTGGTTTAGATGATGGACGAACTCGTACGCTTGAAGAAGTTGGGAAAGTATTCGGCGTAACGAGAGAACGTATTCGTCAAATTGAAGCGAAAGCACTTCGCAAATTAAGACATCCGAGCCGTAGTAAACGTCTTAAGGATTTCTTAGAATAGGTTATTTTAAGTTTACTTCACGATTGTGAAGTAAACTTTTTTCTTTTGTTAATTTTTGTTAAACTTTATCTATCGGCAACGATTACAATTTCTTGTAATTTATTTTACAGAATTGTCTTTTGATTTGCAAATGCTCATTTTTCGATTTTTCGATTAATTTTGTTTATTCTTTACAAAATAATATGTAGAAAAGTAAAAAATATGATGAGAAACGTTAGTAATTATCGAAATAATATGCGATAAAATAGTGGAAATCAATAAAATGAATTTACGGAATATTTTTAATAAATGGTAGTTTACTCTTTTCTGCTAGAGTGTTTTCAAGTACAATTGAAATGACTGAATCATCTAACTATTTAGCGGTATAGAGGGGGGAGAAGAGATATGAAACGTAATCCGTTGATTCCGTTCGCTCTTATTGCAGCATTAGGTATTATCGTTATGTTTGTATTTTCATTTCAGGGGCTAAATAAATCTAAAGAGTTAGCTGATGCAAAAAATGGCGGGAAACCAGCACAAACAGCATCAAAGCCAGAGGATATTGTAAAGCAAAGCTGTACGAGCTGTCATGGTGATCAGTTACAAGGGGCGGTAGGACCTAATTTACAAAAAATTGGTGGGAAACTTTCGAAAGATGAAATTAAAGAAGTTATTTCAAAAGGAAAAGGAAATATGCCGCCAAATATAGTTCCAGCTGATCAAGCGGCAAAAGTAGCTGATTGGTTATCGAAGAAAAAATAAAGTGAAACTTTAATCAGTGGGGGGGTCATCCCCATTGATTATTAGCCTTCACCAATCGGGCGTTTACGGGCAGTTGGTCTCCCACCTAACTGCTTTGTTCTAGCCGAATTTTGAGGTGGGAGTCTTACTGCCCGTTAATGCGGGATAAAGTATAGAAAAACAAGCCTCTTGCTTTTTGCAAAAGGCTTGTTTTTCTATACTATCTAAAATACGATTAGTAATAGAGAATTGAAGTATTGTTATGGGCTTGCAACAACTACTATAAATTCATTATCATGGAGACAGACTGACAAGAGAAGGAGTAATGGAAATACATGAATGAAGTAAAGCTTTCGAAACGATTAGAAGAAGTTGTGAGGGAGATTCCGGTAGGCTCTACAGTAGCTGATATTGGATCGGATCATGCGTATTTACCGTGTTATACAATTATAAATAATATTGCTACAAAAGCAGTTGCAGGAGAGGTTGTAGATGGACCGTTTCGCTCTGCACAAGCAACTGTAGCTGAAAGTGGCTTACAAGATAAAGTAGACGTTCGTAAAGGGAATGGATTAGCTGTTATTACACCAGGAGAAGTAGATGTTATTACGATTGCTGGTATGGGTGGAGCGTTAATTCGTGACATTTTAGAAAGTGGTAAAGAAAAATTAGAAGGTGTAACACGTTTAATCTTACAGCCGAATATTGCAGCACACCATATTCGTGAATGGTTTATTGAAAATGGATGGGAGCTTATCCGTGAGAAAATTGTAATAGAAGACGGAAAGATTTACGAGATTTTAGTCGGAGAGCGAGGAGATACAGCGGTACCTTACTCTGAAAATAAACAAGCTGAATTGTTTATGGGTCCATTTCTAATAAAAGAAAAAAGTGAAGCTTTTGTTGAAAAGTGGGAAGGAGAATTGAAAAACTTCCAAAATATTTTAAAACAGTTAGAGCGTGCAGCAGAGTCTGAAGAGACAAAAGCGAAGCGTGCAGAAATAGATGCGAAAATGAAAATGATAGGAGAGGTTTTATCATGAGTAAAATTCCGAATGGCCATGAAATTATTTCTTTGTTTGAAGGTATGTATCCGAAGCATTTAGCGATGGAAGGGGATAAGGTTGGCTTACAGATTGGAGCGCTTAATAAACCTGCGCAGCACGTATTAATCGCGTTAGATGTAACTGAGGAAGTTGTGAACGAGGCGATCCAATTAGGAGCGAATATCATTATAGCGCACCACCCTTTAATCTTTAATCCATTAAAAGCGATTCATACGGATAAGGTGTACGGAAGAATTATTGAAACGTGTATTAAAAATGATATTGCGGTGTATGCAGCGCATACAAATGTAGATATTGCTAAGGGCGGGGTAAATGATTTACTTGCTGATGCGTTAGGGTTACAAAATACAGAAGTATTAGCTCCTACATATGCAGAAGAAATGAAAAAAATTGTTGTATTTGTTCCAGTAACCCATGCAGAAGAAGTGCGCAAAGCTCTTGGAGATGCGGATGCAGGTCATATCGGTAATTATAGCCACTGTACGTTCGGTAGCGAAGGGGTAGGTACGTTTATCCCTCGAGAAGGGACAAACCCTTATATCGGAGAAACTGGACAGTTAGAACGTGTGGAAGAGGTGCGTGTCGAAACGATTGTTCCAGCTTCATTACAAAGAAAAGTTATTAAAGCGATGTTGGCAGCCCACCCATATGAAGAAGTGGCATATGATGTATATCCGCTTGATAATAAAGGTGAAGCTTTAGGCCTTGGTAAAATAGGGTATTTACAAGAAGAAATGACACTTGGTCAGTTTGCTGAGCATGTGAAACAATCATTACATGTGAAGGGTGCAAGAGTTGTTGGAAAGTTAGATGATAAAGTGCGTAAAGTAGCTGTACTTGGTGGTGACGGTAATAAATATATAAACCAAGCGAAATTTAAAGGGGCAGATGTATATGTAACAGGTGATATGTATTATCATGTTGCTCATGATGCGATGATGCTTGGTTTAAATATAGTCGATCCAGGGCATAACGTTGAAAAAGTAATGAAGCAAGGTGTACAAAAACAATTGCAAGAAAAAGTAGATGCAAAGAAATTCAATGTACAAATTCATGCTTCGCAGTTACATACAGATCCATTCACGTTTGTATAAGAAAAATAAAAACCGTTGCTCATGTAGGCAACGGTTTTTTGTTATTGTTGTTTTTTTACTTTTACACGTGGCAATATCTTTTGAAGTGGTACATTTCGAGTTCTATCCCATGTAGCTGGATTCATCGGGTCATATTGGTCTAAGAAAGCAATAACTTCTTTTGTGATTGGCGTTGGAGTAGAAGCACCCGCTGTAACTGCAACGTTTTCGATACCTTGTAGCCACTCTAATTGGATTTCACTTACGTCTGCAACGCGGTATGCTTTCGTACCAGCGATTTCTTGTGATACTTGTGCTAAACGGTTTGAGTTGTTACTTTTCGGATCGCCGACAACAATTGTTAAATCTGCAACATCAGCTTGTTTAGCGACAGCTTCTTGGCGAACTTGAGTTGCTAAACAAATTTCCTTGTGGAATTCTGCTGTTGGGAATTTTTTCTGAATGTCCTCCATTAAATGTTGAACATCCCATTGACTCATTGTCGTTTGATTCGTAACTAAAATTTTATCCGTTGGGATTTCTAATGTTTTTAAATCGTCAGCTCTTTCGATAAGATGAACGATATCAGGTGCAATACCAACTGCGCCTTCTGGTTCTGGATGATTTTTTTTGCCGATATAAATGACATGGTATCCTTCAGCTTTCTTTGCTTCAATAAGGTCATGTGTTTTTGTAACATCTGGGCAAGTTGCATCAATTGTCGTTAAACCTTTTGCTTTTGCACGTTGTTTAACTTCTGGAGAAACACCGTGTGCAGTGAAAATAACAGTACCAGAATCGATTTTATCTAAAATTTCTAATCGACTTGGACCGTCTAATGTAATGATGCCATCCTCTTCGAAAGCATCTGTTACATGCTTATTGTGAACAATCATACCTAAAATATAAATGGGTCTCGGTAATGATTTATCTAATGCGGCGTTACGTGCAATAACCATCGCGTCAACAACGCCGTAGCAATAACCACGAGGGGAAATTTTAACAATCTTCATGTGAGTAATCCTCTCCTTCTAAACAAGGGATACTTTTGTGCATAGTCCATTACATTATAAAGGAGGAGGAGATAGAAAACAAAGGATTGTTACACATATAGTTTTGGTTTTGTTGCTATTTGTTGAACAGGCTCTTCTGGTAATTCTTTTTCTATTATGGGTTCAATCACAATTTTTTTTCTTTTTCTCTTTTTTGGTGGAGGAGTTGGAGTGGCTACTTCAACTTCTCTAGGTTGGTCTTCAGTTTGTTTTTCCTCCGTGCTTTTTCCAGAGGTGAGGATTTTGACGATATTTGGTAGACTACGCATAATTGGACCGTATTGCTCGACGACAGGTCCTACAGATTGAACAACTTGGGATACTTTTTCGATATTATTTATCATATTAGTTGGATTCGAAATTAGATTCGAAAGAAAGCTTCCGATGCCGCTGCTAGATGTCGCCGCAGCGGCAGTTGTTGCGACGCCGCGCGTGTCATTGGATTCATACATTTGAGGTGGTATCATTTGTTGGGGATGTTGCTGCATATACGGTTGATATTGCTGTGAGTATTGCTGTTGGTATTGCTGTTGCTGGTACATCATCGGTGGCCCATCTGTTTGCCGATAGGGAGGGACCATTTGCATGAAAGGCTCCGTAGGATCGTGTTTTTTAAAGAGTTTAGAAAGAAAACTTTTCTTTTTTTGTGCCATCGGTGGTAGTTGTGGAATTGGGTATGGTGTATAAGAATGATGTCCTTGATTAGGATACATTTGTCCTATTGGGGATTTCGGATACATATGAGAAATCCTCCTTTCTTCAGTTAGGTATATACACATACAATATGCAATGGAAGGAAAGAAGGTTAGTTTTTGAGATAAAAACCTAAACTAAAGATGGATTTTACTTGTAGATTTCGATATAATGTAGACTTGACTGATTTGTGCGCAGTAGAAATTTTAGAAAGAAGGTGTAACTTATGACACTACAAACTTTTACACAGTATGATTTTAAACCATTTTTAATAGATGCAGTTCGTGAACTACGCTTTACAGAGCCAACAGGAATTCAAAAGAAAATTTTCCCGGTTGTGAAAAAAGGTGTGAGTATAATTGGACAATCCCAAACTGGTTCTGGGAAAACACATGCATACTTACTTCCTACATTAAACAGAATTGATGCAAGTCGTGAAGAAGTACAACTTGTTATTACAGCGCCTACTCGTGAGTTAGCACAACAAATTTACGAAGAAATTGTGAAACTAACAAAGTTCTGTGCAGAAGATCAAATGATTACAGCACGCTGTTTAATTGGCGGAACTGATAAACAACGATCAATTGAAAAGTTGAAAAAACAACCTCATATTGTAGTTGGAACGCCAGGACGTATTAAAGACTTAGTAGAAGAAAAGGCGCTATTTGTTTATAAAGCGGATACTATTATTGTCGATGAAGCGGACTTAATGCTTGATATGGGATTCATTCAAGATGTAGATAAAATTGCGGCACGTATGCCTAAAAATCTGCAAATGTTAGTTTTCTCTGCAACAATTCCTCAAAAATTAAAACCATTTTTGAAGAAATATATGGAGAATCCAGAACATATTCATATTAATCCGAAGCAAGTTGCAGCAGGAAATATTGATCATTACCTTGTGCCTTCAAGACACCGTAATAAAACTGAATTAGTGAAAAATATGCTACTTCAATTTAAACCATATTTAGCAATTGTCTTTACAAACACAAAGAAGAAGGCTGACGAAGTAGCCGATGGATTAGCAGAACGTGGGTTAAAAGTAGGACGTATACACGGTGATTTATCACCACGTGATCGTAGAAAAATGATGAAACAAGTTCGTGATTTAGAGTTCCAATACATTGTCGCAACAGATTTGGCGGCACGCGGTATTGATATTGAAGGAATTAGCCATGTTATTAACTATGAACTTCCATCAGATTTAGACTTCTTCGTTCACCGCGTTGGAAGAACTGCACGTGCGGGTCATTCAGGTATTGCGGTAACGATTTATGATCCAGCAAATGAAGAAGCGTTAGATAGTTTGGAAAAACAACGTCATATCGAGTTTAAGCATGTAGATTTACGCGGAGATGAATGGGCGGATTTAGGTGACCGTCGTCGTCGTAAGAGCCGTAAAAAACCAAATGATGGACTAGATGTTATGGCAACAAAAGTTGTTAAAAAGCCGAAAAAAGTAAAACCAAACTATAAACGAAAACTTGCAACAGAACGTGACAAAGTGAAGAAAAAATATAGCAATAAAAAAAGATAAGGGATTTCCCTTATTTTTTTTTATCTCACTACTTGAGAGAAAATCGATTAATGCAGACTAATAATTAGTGAGGGGTAGAAAAAACGTTGACTAAAGTTTCACTTTATTGGGTTAATTTAAGTATAGAGTGCAGAGTGTTTAAATAGTCAGTTTAATCTATGTAGTGCCTTTTGTGTGAACAAACAATTCGCTACATATTTCTACAAATTATGCTATCATTATATCTATTGTATATTGAAGAGGTGATTGTATGTTAAAGATAGGATCTCATGTTTCAATGAGTGGTAAGAAGATGTTATTAGCAGCAAGTGAAGAGGCTGTTTCATACGGTGCAACAACGTTCATGATTTATACAGGTGCGCCACAAAATACACGAAGAAAACCAATTGAAGAATTGAATATAGAAGCAGGAAGAAAACATATGGAACTAAACGGTATTGAGGAAATTATCGTCCATGCTCCGTATATTATTAATGTTGGGAATACGACGAAACCTGAGACGTTCCAATTAGGTGTTGATTTTCTGCGTATGGAAATTGAAAGAACGGCAGCGTTAGGGGTAGCAACACAAATTGTTCTTCACCCAGGAGCTCACGTTGGTGCAGGAGCAGATGCTGGTATTCAACAAATTATTAAAGGGCTTAATGAAGTAATAACGCCAGAACAGACGGTTAATATTGCGCTAGAAACGATGGCAGGAAAGGGAACAGAATGCGGTCGTAGCTTTGAAGAAATTGCGAAAATTATTGATGGTGTGAAATATAATGAAAAACTATCTGTATGTTTTGATACGTGTCATACGCATGATGCAGGTTATGACCTTGTAAATGATTTTGACGGTGTGTTAAACGAATTTGATAAAATTGTTGGGATAAATCGTTTACAAGTACTTCATATTAACGATAGCAAAAATGTACGCGGAGCTGGAAAAGACCGTCATGAGAATATTGGTTTTGGTCATATTGGCTATAAGGCGTTGCATCACATTGTGCATCACCCACAACTTACGCACGTACCAAAAATTCTTGAAACGCCGTATGTAGGTGAAGATAAAAAAGATAAGAAGCCACCATATAAATTAGAAATTGAAATGCTGAAAAATGGTACTTTTGATGAAGGAATTCTTGAAAAAATTAAAGCGCAATAAGGAGGGGATTTTCCCCTCCTTATTTTAGTAGTTGTTGAAATAAAGTATTTACTTGTTGGGCAGTAGCGGGGGAGGTTACTTTTGCTATTTGTTTTAAGAGCTCTAGTCGTTCGTTATTGTCGTAAATGTTAATATTTTTTCCCTTCATAAGTAAAACAATTTGATCAGCTTGCGCAGTCGTAATTGAAACTTCATATTCTTTACTATATTTCAATAACTCTTTTGTAGAAATATGATTTAATTTTTTGTTCACAATTTGTTTAATGAGGTTCATCGTGTTGTCCTCCTTCACACGTTCTTCTATCGAAATATATGTAAGCATAGCTTGTACATATTCGTATCAAGGTGCATTTTTTCAATGGGGAAAAGAAGCTTATGTTATAATATAAGAACGAAACTATAGATAAAGAGTATAAGGAGGACTTATGGAGAAAAAGCAACATCGAAAAGAAAGTGTTATTCATCTTGTATATCGTTTAGTTATGATTGTCTTTGGGGCAGCGTGTGCGGCGGTAGCGATTGAACTGTTTTTAATGCCAAATAAAATTATTGATGGTGGAATTATTGGTATTTCTCTTATATTAGATTATCTTACTCCTAATATTTGGTGGTTAAGTTTTTCTACTTTAGTTGTTATCCTCAACATTCCTTTTATGTACTCCGGGTATAAGCAAATTGGAAAAACATTCATGTTATCTTCAGCATTTGGAATTGTAGCTTTAGCATTTATTGAATCAACGTTGCATGCTATACCGCCATTTACAACAGAGCCGATTTTAGCAACAGTTTTCGGCGGTCTTATTTTAGGGATTGGTGTAGGACTTGTTATTCGTCATGGTGGATCGTTAGACGGAACGGAGATTATGGGAATTCTATTAACGAAGAAATTACCGTTTTCTGTTGGTGAATTCGTAATGTTTGTGAACTTATTCATTTTTGCATGGGCAGCATTTGTTTTTGGTGTTGAACAAGCGATGTATTCTGTTATGACGTACTATATCGCATTCAAAACAATTGATACGGTAATTCAAGGATTAGACGAAACGAAAGCAGTTTTAATCGTATCGGATCAATATGAGGAAGTATCAAATGCAATTTTACACCGCCTTGGTCGTGGAACAACAAAACTTGTTGCTAAAGGTGGCTATACAGATAAAGAAAAAGAAGTTATTTATGCAGTTGTAACACGTTTGGAAGTGACGAAGTTAAAATCAATTGTGCATGAAATTGATGAAAACGCATTTGTTACGATTATGAATACACAAGAGACAAATGGTGGTAAGTTTAAATCAGCAATTCACTAAAAAGTTAATTGTAATATCTTTTGAAAGCAGAGAATTCTTCTCTGCTTTTTGTTATAATAATAAGGTTTCTTGAAATAAAGAATATATTTTAGGCAGATTGGTTTACAACTATAATAAGCTGTACTATAATTCAAATAGAGATAAATCGGAATCATTCTGAATTAAAATAGGTGAGATGATATGAATAATATATTGGAAATAGAAGGATTAACGTTTCGATATGAAGATCGAAACGTGTTAGAAGATATTAATTTGCAAGTTCCGAAGGGAGCTTTTTTAGGTTTAGTTGGACCAAATGGTTCAGGGAAATCGACTTTACTTAAATGTTTATTGGGTGTTTTAAAACCGAAGCAAGGAAGTATTAGATTGTTTGGTATTGATAGTAAGAAATTTAAAGAGTGGAATAAAGTTGGTTATGTATCCCAAAAGGCAAGTAGTTTTAACTCAGGTTTCCCAGCAACTGTTTTTGAAGTTGTTTCAATGGGGCTCGTTTCGAAAAAGGGGCTTTTTCGCTTTTTTACGAAAGACGATAATGCGAAAGTAGAAAAAGCGATTGCTGATGTAGGTATGAGTGAGTTTCAAGGTCGCAGCATTGGAGAACTTTCTGGTGGACAACAACAGCGTGTATTTATTGCTCGTGCACTTGTAAGTAATCCGGAATTGCTTATTTTGGACGAACCTACTGTTGGAATCGATGTGAAAAATGTGGAAAGCTTCTATGAGATACTAGAGGATTTAAACAAAAGGCTAGGGATCACGTTAATTCTTGTTACGCACGATATGGGTGCTGTAACAGAGAAGGTGACACATGTTGCATGTTTAAATCAGCATCTACATTTCCATGGGAATGTAGAGAAATTCCGAGAGTTAGAAGATGCAGAAATGTCGATTTTATATGGGCATCATGTTCATCGCTTAGAACATGAACATGGGCATCACGGGAGGATATAATGATACAGGATTTTTTACAATATGATTTTTTACGTAATTCTTTATACGCTGGTGTTTTAATTGGGCTTGTCGGACCACTTATCGGCGTGTTCGTTGTAATTCGCCGCATGTCGCTTATTGCGGATGCATTAAGTCATGTGACGTTATCAGGAATTGCAGCTAGTTTATTACTTGAAAAGACAATCTTTACTGGAGGGTTTTTAAACCCTTTATATATGGGAATGTTTTTTTCAATCGGTGGAGCATTGCTAATTGAAAAATTACGTACTGTATATAAACATTATCAAGAGTTAGCAATTCCGATTATACTTTCAGCAGGGATGGGGATTGGAGTTATCTTCATTTCACTTGCTAATGGATTTAATACGGATTTATTTAGTTATTTATTTGGTAGTGTAAGTGCTGTGACAAGTGCAGATTTAATTATTATTGGTATAGTAGCAATTGTAGTTATTATAACGATTGTTTTATTATACAAAGAGTTGTTTTTACTATCATTTGATGAGGAATACGCTGTATCAACCGGTTTGAGTGCAAAGTGGATTCACTTTATTTTCATTATATTAGTTGCTCTTGTAATTGCGGTATCAATGCGTGTTGTAGGTGTTCTTCTCGTATCATCTTTAATGACGTTACCAGTTGCAGCAAGTATTCGTATTGCAAAAGGATTTAAACAAACAATTTTCTTTTCCATTTTATTTGGTGAAATTGCAGTAATTGGTGGAATGTTTGCTTCGTATCAACTTGATCTAGCACCAGGTGGTACAATTGTTATGATAGCGGTTCTTATTTTAATCGGTGCGATTTTATGGAAGAAGAAAAAAACTGCATAAAGTAGGGATAGGTATGAATCTAACAGAAGCTTTACGCCTAATGAAGGAAAAAGGATATAAACATACGGGGAAAAGGGAAGAGATGCTAAGATTATTTGCGGCGCATAATCGTTATTTAACCGCAAAAGATGTTTTAGAACATATGAAGGATGATTATCCAGGACTTAGTTTCGATACGATTTATCGTAACTTAACGGTTTTTGCTGAAATTGGTGTTTTAGAGCAAACGGAACTAAATGGTGAAAAACATTTTCGTTTTATGTGCTCTATTATGGAACATCATCATCATTTCATTTGTTTAGATTGTGGTGGTACGAAAGAAATCACTTCTTGCCCAATGGATTTTATGAATAAAGATTTTAAAGGTTATGAGGTAACGGGACATAAGTTCGAAATATATGGTCGTTGTCCAAAATGTGCAAAATAAGAGAACTCGTCGGTTATATAACTGACGAGTTTTTAATTTAAATGTGAAAAAAGGTTGCTCACAAAAATTGTGGGCAACCTTTTTTTATTGTTCTTGTTCCTGTTTTTCTTTTTCTCGTTCGGCAGCCATTTCAGCAGCGATTACATCAATTTCTTTTTTCAGTTCTTCTACCATTGTTTCTTCTGGTACTTTACGAACGACTTGCCCTTTACGGAATAATAAACCTTCTCCGCGTGCACCGGCAATACCGATGTCAGCTTCACGAGCTTCACCAGGACCGTTTACGGCGCAGCCGAGTACTGCAACCTTAATTGGAACTTTAAGTGTAGAGATGTATTCTTCGACTTCATTAGCAATGCTAATTAGGTCGATTTCAATACGACCACAAGTTGGACAAGAAATAAGTGTTGCGGCATTAGATGCAAGACCGAATGACTTTAATAGTTCACGTGCAACCTTTACTTCTTCAACTGGATCAGCACTTAAAGAAATACGAAGTGTATTTCCGATACCTTTACTTAAAATTGCTCCAAGACCAGCGGCGCTTTTTACAGTTCCAGCAAACAATGTTCCTGATTCTGTAATACCTAAATGTAATGGATAATCAAAAGCGCGAGCAGCTTTTTCGTATGCTTCAATTGCTAAGTTAACATCAGAGGCTTTCATTGATACGATAATATCGTGGAAATCTAAGTCCTCTAAAATTTTAATATGGTGCAGTGCGCTCTCGACCATACCATCAGCAGTTGGATATCCATACTTTTCTAAAATATGACGTTCTAATGAACCGGCATTTACACCGATACGGATTGGAATGCCACGCTCTTTCGCTGCATTTACAACAGCTTCTACTTTATGGCGACGTCCAATGTTACCTGGATTGATACGTACTTTATCAATGCCGCCTTCGATTGCTTTTAAAGCAAGGCGATAATCAAAATGAATATCAGCAACAAGTGGAATGTTGATTTGTTTTTTAATATCAGCAATAGCATTTGCTGCGCGTTCGTCTGGAACAGCAACACGAACAACTTGACAGCCAGCTTCTTCTAAACGTTTAATTTCAGCAACTGTAGCCTCAACATCATGTGTTTTTGTTGTCGTCATACTTTGTATAATTAATTCATTGTTACCGCCAATTGTTAAATTACCGACTTTAACTGGACGTGTTTTTGTACGCTGAGTCATTTCATTCACGAATTGATCGCTCTCCTTATAAAAGAAGTTTCTTATTTTAGTCCCTTACATCAATGATAGTATGTGTGAGAAAGGGCTATGGAAACCAAAGTACTCGGTTTCACTTTTACTATTGTATCAGCGCCTTTATGTAATTGACAAGGATTAAGTGATTGCTTATTGATATAACGGGAATTTATAAGACTTTCCAACTTGGATTTTTGTAGCAGATGTATTTTTATTTAATTGCTTAAAATCATCAATTACTTTTTCAATAGAAGGAATTTTTTTCTTATTAATCGCTTCTGTAATAGAAAGAACTGTATCGCCAGTTTTTACTTCGATTGCTTTATAAGTTGTATCCGTTTCTTTTTCTGTTTCTTTCTCTTTATTTTGTTTTGTATCTGTATTTTCTTGTTTTATCGTTTGGGCAGCAGAGGTTTTTTTGTATGAACTTAACATCGGTAAAGTACCGATTTTTATGTCGTAATAAAATATATAACCGAGGACAAGCACGAATAAGAGTACACCTAATCTCTTCATATCCTTCACTCCTTTGCTAGGAATATATGCTTGTCCAAAAAAAAAATGCCTATTTAGGCATTTTTTTATAGTTCTTGTTTTTCTTTCGGTTTTGGAACTTCTTTAATTGTTAAGTATAGAACGATTAAAACAACTGCAATGTAAATGAATGTTGCACCAGGTACGTTTATTTTGAATAAATCCATAATCATAAAGAAGATTGTTGGAATTGTGTAGCTGTAAGCAGTTAATGTCCAAACTTGTTTATAAGATAATTTGCGTTGACCGCTCATCGCAGAACCGATGAAGGCAAGCAATGTAACTCCTACAAAGGTAATAAATAATTGGAACAAGTACAGTAAGAACCCAATAACGAATAATAAGATTGGATAAATACTGTCAAATAACGAAATGAAATCTTGTAAATCCTTTTTCTCAAGAGATGCGCCTAATAAGTCATTGTAGGAGTATGTTTGTGTTTGACCATTCCCCATGGAGACTACTTTATCTTTTAAAACAAATAAACCTGTTTTATTTTGATATTTTTCTAAGTCTGTTGAATTTGGATCAAATACGAAAAGGGCATTTCCATCTTCTTTTTCGATAGGTTGATCAATATCAGCTGTTAGCTCGCCATTTTCAATTTTAAAATCAGGTAAATCTTTTTCGATTACTTTATTTACCATGTTAACACCATCTTGGATGACGCTACCGTACAAGAAAGTTCTTGGAATAGTAGTGATTAGGCAAAGAAGCATAATATACAAAATGGTTTTACCGATTTTTTGAAAACGGAAAAGCGCCATATCTTTAGGCGAATATACGCTTTTTGCTAGCTGTGTAAAAATGGACATAGATTCACTTCCTTTATGTATGTGTAAAATCATTGTAACGTACGAATCTAGAGAAGCTCAAGATATATTATATTTACATATAGTAGAAAGGACTAAATTTCTTTTTATTAATTTACTTCTTTTAGTAGAGAAAAATACAATTGACACTTTTCTTTTGTATATGGTAAATTTATCTTACATTTTTCAAACGATATATCCGATGGGAATGTAGTTGTTTTTAATGGTACATACATAATCGTGGACCCTTAGCTCAGTTGGTTAGAGCAGACGGCTCATAACCGTCCGGTCGTAGGTTCGAGTCCTACAGGGTCCATATCCATTTCATATGTTTATTATGTCAGCAGGAAGCTTCCTTGTAGAAGGAAGCTTTTTTTCGGAATATATGAGCATTTTAATTGAAAAGAAGTGGGAATTTTGCTACTTTAATGATAGCAAGACAAAGCGATTTATTTGTTTGCACCCTATGGCAATTAGGGTAGAATGAAGTTGTAGGTCACATATGTAGTGACAATACATAAACCGGGAGGAATATAACAATGGCAAAACACGAATTACCAAATTTACCTTATGCGTATGATGCTTTAGAACCTCACTTTGATAAAGAAACAATGAACATCCATCATACAAAACATCACAACACGTATATTACAAACTTAAACGCTGCTTTAGAAGGTCATGCAGAATTAGCAGACAAAAGCGTTGAAGAATTAGTTGCAAACTTAAACGAAGTACCTGAAGCAATCCGTACAGCAGTACGTAACAATGGTGGCGGACATGCTAACCATACATTCTTCTGGACAATCCTATCTCCAAACGGCGGGGGACAACCAGTAGGCGAACTTGCAACTGCGATTGAAGCGAAATTCGGTAGCTTCGATGCATTCAAAGCAGAATTCGCAAAAGCTGGCGCAACTCGCTTCGGTTCTGGTTGGGCTTGGTTAGTAGTAAACAATGGTGAGTTAGAAGTAACAAGCACTCCAAACCAAGATTCTCCTCTAACTGAAGGTAAAACTCCAGTTATCGGTTTAGATGTTTGGGAGCATGCTTACTACTTAAATTACCAAAATCGTCGTCCTGACTACATCGGTGCATTCTGGAACGTTGTAGATTGGAACGTTGCTGAAAAACTTTACCAAGAAGCAAAATAATTGAAGTTAATACAGCTAGAAAAAAGCTAGGAGTTTTCTCCTAGCTTTTTTCTATGCTCTCCTTTTACATAATTGAGCTTGTCTTTGGAAGACTAGAACATGAAGTAAAGGAGAGTTGTGTATGAAGTGGAAACATGTAATTGGTGATGTTGAAGTGAATCGGGATTTAGTATTATTGCTCGTTATAGGAGGTTTATACACGCTCGCAATTTCTTTATCGAATACGTTTGTAAACATTTATTTATGGAAGCAAACACAAAATTATGTAAATCTGGGCTTGTATAATTTGGCCAGCGTTGTATTGCAGCCTCTAACATTTCTTGTGGGCGGGAAATTAGCGAAACGTATTGATCGCTCGATTTTATTGCGAATCGGTGTAGGCACGTTAGCTGTTTTTTTTATCGTCGTTTTAGTAGCGGGAAAAAGTGCATCTCACTATATTTTACTAATGGGAGCCCTTTTAGGAGTTGGTTATGGTTTCTATTGGCTCGCTTTTAACTTGTTGACATTTGAGATCACAGAACCAGAAACAAGAGATTTTTTTAACGGTTTTCTCGGACTTCTTACATCTTTCTCTGGAATGATTGGACCGATAGCTGCAGGATATACAATTTCACGTATGGAAAAATGGAGCGGTTATACTGTCGTTTTCTTCCTCTCGTTAATGCTATTTGCGGTTGCAGTCGTTCTAAGCTTTTTTTTATCGAAGAGGGAATGTGAAGGACGCTATGAAATTGTGCAAGTATTGAAAGAGCGGCAAGTTGATGAAAACTGGGGAAGAATTACGCGTGCTCATTTCTTCCAAGGCTTGAGAGAGGGAACGTTTATTTTCGTTATTTCGGTATACGTCTATTTAGCATCTGGTAGCGAGTTAGCACTAGGGAAGTATAGTTTAGTGAATTCTGCAGTATCATTTGTATGCTATTATTTAGTTACTCGTCTGTTAAAGAAAGAATGGCGAAAAAAAGCAATTTTACTTGGTGGCATTATTTTATATGCGGTCGTATTTTTAGTTATTTTCAATGTTACATATACGAAATTACTTATTTATGCAGCATGTATTGCGGTTGCATATCCCATTTTACTCGTTCCGTACGGATCCATGACATACGATGTAATTGGTAGAGCAAAACAGGCGAGAGAATGGCGTGTAGAATATGTAGTTGTCAGGGAATTATGGTTAAATGCCGGAAGAATTTGTTCCATTTTAAGTTTTTTATGTGCTGTAACATTCTTTCCTCCTGAAAAAAGTTTACCGTTCTTACTATGTATTTTAGGAGCTGGACATTTTCTTATTTATTTTGCAGTTAAAAATGTCAAATATGATGAGGGAAATGTGAACAAAACCAGCGTTGTAGCGCAAGGAACCACGCAGAATCAAACTGAACCAGAAGGTTAACTTATCGTTTGTTTTATGCTAGAATAGAAAAAGATGTAAGACAGCAGTGAGGGCACCTGTATGAAGGTGTCCCTTTCACATTACATAGCTGTTGGTAGAGGGGGTTTGTATGAGTAAGAAGCAGAAAAAGAACCAAACAAAGACAAAAACCCACGTTCCCTTTCGGTTAAACGTGTTGTTTTTTTGCGTGTTTTTAATGTTCTCCGCAGTTATTGTAAGGCTTGGATACGTACAAATTGTTCGTGGCGAGGAATATAAAAATGAAGTTGAGAAAAAAGAAAATTCAACGATAAGTAATCCTGTACCACGCGGGAAAATATTTGATCGTAATGGAGAAGCGGTCGTAGATAATGAGCCTATTCGTACAATTACATTTACAAAAATGAAGGGATCAACTGCAGCAGATCGCTTAGAAACGGCGAAAAAGTTAGCAGATTTAATTGAAGTCCCAACAGATAAGTTAACAGATCGCGATAAAAAAGATTATTGGCTTGCTTTACATAAAGAAGAAGCAGAAACAAAAATCACAAAAAAAGATCGTGAAGAGCTTAAAACAAATAAAATTGACGATAAAGAACTGGATGAACGTCAACGAAATCGTGTAACAGAAGAAGAGATTAATCAACTGTCAGCAAAAGATTTAGAAATATTGGCGATCAAAAGTAAGATGGAAAGCGGATATGCAATGACGCCGCAAATCGTTAAAAAAAATGCAACACCGGAAGAATACGCGATTATTAGTGAAAATTTAGCGAAATTACCAGGTGTAGATACAAATGTTGACTGGGAGCGAAAATATAAGTATGACGATATGTTCCGAAGTGTACTTGGTAGTGTAACTTCTTCTGATGAAGGGCTACCGAGAGAAAGATTAGATTACTATCTTGTTCGTGATTATAATCGTAATGATCGCGTAGGAAAAAGTTACCTTGAGCAACAATATGAAGATAGTTTACACGGTACAAAATCTGAAGTTAGAAATGTTACAGATAAAGATGGTAATATTTTAGAAACTATTAATGTGTCACAAGGACAACGAGGTAACGATCTGAATTTAACAATCGATATGGCATTACAAAAGCGTGTAGAAGAGATTCTTGAGAAAAACTTAATGAGATTTAAAGGGAGCGAACCTCTTTTAGACCGTGCATTCGTTGTAATGATGAACCCGAAAAATGGTGAAGTTTTATCTATGGCGGGGAAACAACTAGTGAATGAAGGCGGCGAAACGAAAGTAAAAGATTTCGCATTAGGAACGATGACGAGTTCTTATCCGATGGGTTCAACTGTAAAAGGTGCGACAGTACTTACGGGATATCAAACTGGTGCAATTCAACCTGGATCTGTACAGTTAGATGAACCAATTATATTAAAAGGGACACCTAGGAAGTCATCTTGGAAAACGATGGGGTATATTAATGACCTTACAGCGTTAAAAATGTCTTCTAACGTTTATATGTTTAAAACAGCGATGAATATTGCAGGGGTTCCATACGTACGAGGCGGTACGTTAGATATCCCGCAAAAAGCATTTGATACTATGCGTTACTATTTTGGGCAGTTTGGACTTGGTGTAAAAACAGGAATTGATTTGCCAAACGAAACTGCTGGTCAAATAGGTAAAGGGAATCAACCAGGTTTCTTATTAGATTTATCAATCGGACAGTATGATACGTATACACCGCTTCAATTAGCGCAATATATTTCGACGATTGCAAATGGTGGATATCGTATGCAACCTCAAGTTGTAAAGGAAATTCGTCAGCCATCGGCGAAGCCCGAGGAAGTTGGAAAAGTTGTTCAATCCATGGAACCGAAAGTATTAAATCGTGTTGATATGCCTGAATCACAAATTAAACGTGTTCAAGAAGGATTTAGACAAGTGTTTAACGATACAGGTGGTACAGCTACAAAATACTTTGCAGGTGCACCATATAAAGCCGCTGGGAAAACAGGTACAGCTCAAACTGTATATGGCGGAGATAAAGAGATTGGTAGAAATGAAAAAGGTGAGCGTAAAGAAACATATAACTTAACATTAGTAGGTTATGCGCCACTTGAAGATCCAGAAGTAGCATTTTCTGTTGTTGTGCCATGGGTACATGATGATAAAACAGGGATTAATGGATATATTGGTCGTGAAATAATGGACGCTTACTTTGATTTGAAAAAACAAGCATTAACTGGTGAAGCTCCAAAAGATGAAAAAGAGAAAAAAAGTAATGCACAAGATGATGAATAAAAAAGTTATAAAAAAAGCACACTATCTGAAAAGATAGTGTGCTTTTTTTTATGCTTTATGCATATGGTTTAGTAAATGTGGACAAGCGTAAAATGTTGAAAAAAACATGTAGTTTCAAAAACGATGAACATAACAAGATGAGTGCATACGCTCTAAGTTTGTCTTGTGTGATAGGTGATAGCAGTTTTATGGATGATTAGAAAATTTCCTGCATCTAAAGTACAAAAGTGAAAATAAAGTTTGTGTATACAGTTGTTTTTGTGGAACTTTACAAAACTTTTACAAACAATTAAAACCGAATTAATAGTTTAGCAGTATTCTTATATCTGTAATCCTGTTATTTCCGGTTACTTCTAGGAGGAAGAACACGTGAAATGGATGAGCGCATCGATTAAAGTTTTGACATTATCGACATGTTTCCTTTGTTTTAATATGTCTACTGCATTCGCTACAAATGAAATGGGAGAAGTGAGAGTTGATGGATCCTCAACGGTTTTTCCTATTATAGAGGCAGTAGCAGAGGAATATACAAAGGCCCATCCAAACGTGAAAATTTCTATTAGTATTTCTGGGACAGGAGGAGGATTTAATCGTTTCAGTAAAGGAGAAGTAGATATAAACAATGCTTCGAGATTGATGAAACCGGTAGAAGAAAATGCAATGCAGAAAAACTCCATTCAATTTACACCATTTGAGGTTGCTTATGATGGTCTAACGATTGTTGTGAATCGTCAAAATACGTGGGTAAACAATATGACGATAGACGAGTTACGTCTATTATGGAGTGAAAATGGAAGATTGAAACGGTGGTCACAAATTCATTCATCATGGCCACGTGAACAAGTTAAATTTTATGCGCCAGGCGTAGACTCTGGTACTTATGATTATTTCCAAAATGTTGTCTTACAAAATAATCGCCTTGTAAAAACGGTTTCTTTGTCTGAAGACGATCAAGTTATTATGCAAGGGGTAATGAATGATAAAAATGCCATTGCTTTTGTAGGATATGCTTATTATATGGCCAATCGAGATAAGGTAAAAGCAATACAGGTGGATGGTGTATTTCCAACGAAAGAGACCATTCAATCGGGTACGTATAAGCCATTATCTAGGCCGCTATTTACGTATGTGAATCATGCATCTATCAGAAATAAAATTAATGTAGCAAATTATGTTGAGTTTATGATTAAGCATGTTGGAAGCCTTGCTGAAGAGGTCGGATATGTAAAATTACCAAAAGAAAAATATAATGAACAGCTGCGAATGTTAACAGAAATAAAAAGGTAATGTCAGGGTGGAAAGGGGTTTTCATCTTTGGCTCATAATGACAAAAGTCAAATTACATTTTCTGTACAACATTTGATTGAGAGAAATACAAATAGAAGAAAAAAAACGCAGCGAATCAATCGAATTGTTCCGTTAATACTAAAAGTCATTGCTAGCGTGTCCATTGTAACGACACTTGGAATTATTATTACGTTGGCAAATGAAACAATCATGTTTTTTCAAAAGATATCATTGTATTCTTTTTTGACAGAGAAAGAATGGTTACCTTTTTTTGAAGATCCGAAATTCGGTATATTACCACTTATATGTGGAACAATCCTTGTAACAGCAATTGCCATGTTCGTAGCAATTCCTATTGGTTTAGGTTGTGCCGTGTTTTTAAGCGAATACGCTTCGAATGGCGCTCGGAAAATATTAAAACCGTTGTTAGAGCTACTAGCAGGCATCCCGACAATTGTATATGGTTTTTTCGCGTTAACAGTTGTCACACCACTTTTACAACGCGTTATACCAGATTTGCAGTTTTTTAATGCTATTAGTCCGGGTATTGTTATAGGGTTCATGATGATCCCGACGATTGCGTCTCTATCTGAAGATGCGATGAGAGCTGTAGAAAAAGGAATTAAAGAAGCCTCATTAGCGCTAGGAGCGACTCGTTTTGAGATGGTAAAACAAGTGGTGTTTCCATCGGCTTTTACGGGCATAATGGCAGCGATTATATTAGCAGCTTCTCGAGCAATTGGTGAAACGATGATTGTTGTTATTGCAGCTGGATCCACACCTAATGTATCGATAGATCCGACTCATTCTATTCAAACATTAACAGCCTATATTGTACAAGTGAGTTTAGGAGATGCTCCGCACGGAACGATTACTTATTACAGCATGTATGCTGTAGGTGCAACGTTATTTATGTTTACTTTTATTATGAATATCATTTCGCAATATATTATGCGCCGTTTTAGGAGGGTGACATAATATGCGAATGTTAAACCATAAAAAAATACAAGAAAATATGGCATCACGTTTTTTAAAGGATCGGATTTACAAGTGTTTGTTTTATATAGCAATTTTGTTTTCAGTAGTAATACTTTTTATATTGCTTTTTCAAATTTTTGAAAAAGGTATAAGTTATCTTTCAATAGATTTCTTTACAAACTTCGCCTCGCGTAATCCGAGAGAAGCTGGGATTGTCGCTGCTTTGTCAGGAACAATACTATTTATGAGCATTGTTATACCGGTCTCTTTTATATTTGGAGTCGGAACAGCTCTTTATTTAGAGCATTATGCGAAGGAGTCCGTTTTTAAAAAGTTAATTGAATTAAATAATCAAACATTAGCAGGGGTACCTTCCGTTGTGTTTGGTTTACTCGGGTTAACTATTTTCGTATACGCTCTCCATTTAGGAGAGAGCATAATTGCAGCGGCACTGACGATGAGTTTACTCGTCTTACCAACTGTTGTTGTAGCTAGTCAAGAAGCGATTCGAACTGTGCCGAGCTCATTACTAGAGGCTTCTTACGGATTAGGTGCTACGAAGTGGCAAACGATGTATCAAATTGTATTGCCAGTAGCTTTACCAGGAATTGTAACGGGATGTACGTTAGCGGTATCGAGAGCAATTGGTGAGGCAGCACCATTATTAGTCATTGGGGCCCTTGCCTTTGCAAATTATGTTCCGTTCAGTATGTTTGATAGATTTACGGTTTTACCAATTCAAATTTTTAATTGGATGAGTAGACCACAAGAAGAATTTCAGTATGTAGCAGCAGCCGGGATGATTGTTTTGTTAGGATTGTTGCTCTTTATAAATATATTTGTCTTATGGTTACGAAATCGAAAATAAGTTGGAAGTGGATGAAAGGGGAATTCAAATGGTAGCAACAGTAGTAAATGTACAGGTGAAAAACGAGAAAAAGATTGAGACAGCACCAAAAAAAGTGGTATTTGATACGAAAAATTTAAATTTATGGTACGGAGAAGACCACGCTTTAAAAGATATCAACTTAAGTATTCATGAGAATGAAGTAACAGCGATTATCGGTCCAAGTGGTTGTGGTAAATCAACGTACTTAAAAACACTAAATCGTATGGTAGAGTTAGTGCCTATCGTTCGAACTACAGGCGTTATCGAATATAGAGAACGAAACATATTCGAAAAGTCATATCCGGTTGAAGAATTGCGTACGCATGTGGGAATGGTGTTCCAAAAGCCAAATCCATTCCCAAAATCTATTTATGAAAATGTAGCATATGGCCCGAAAATCCATGGTGTTCGTGACAAAAAAACACTTGATGAAATCGTTGAGAACAGCTTACGCGGAGCAGCTATTTGGGATGAGTTAAAAGATCGTTTGCACGATAATGCATACGGTTTATCTGGTGGACAGCAACAGCGCCTATGTATTGCACGCTGCTTAGCGATTGAGCCAGACGTAATTTTAATGGATGAGCCAACGTCGGCGCTAGATCCAATTTCAACATCAAAAGTAGAAGAGCTAATTCAGGAATTAAAGAAAGATTTTAGTATTGTTATCGTGACGCACAATATGCAACAAGCAGCACGTATTTCAGATAAAACCGCTTTCTTCTTAAGTGGAGAAGTTGTGGAATATACAGATACGAACAAGTTATTTACAACACCTACAGATAAGCGTACAGAAGACTACATTACAGGACGATTTGGTTGATATTGCTGTAAGGCTAAGAGTAAATGCTCTCTTAACAGAGGGTATTTCTCACTTTCACCTCATTCTAATAGGGGAGTAATATTTCTCTTTTCTCAAGGCTTAATAAACATACAAGAGGCTGGGTAGGGGATTTATATAAAATGGCACATAATATTGAGGGGGAAGAAACGATGGTAAGAGAACAGTTTCAATATGATTTAAAAACGTTACAGCAAAAGGTGATCGAGCTTGGTGAGTTAGCAAGGGAAGCTTTATTGATTGCTATGGAAGGTCTTCACAACAGGGATATAGAGAAAGCGTTAGAAGTCATTGATGGGGATTATCGCATGGATAATTTAGAAGAGGAAATAAATGACCTTGCGCTTATGCTTATTACAAAGCAGCAGCCTGTAGCAAGTGATTTAAGAAGGATTTTTATTTCAATTAAAACAGCGACAGATTTAGAACGTATTGCAGACCATGCGGTTAATATTGCGAAATCAACAATTCGTCTTGGTGAAAAAGAAGTGGTCGTTAGCTTGCGTAATCTTGAGGAAATGTTTGAGATTGCTCATAAGATGTTAAATTTAGCATTAGAAGCATATGAGCAAGAAAATTTAACTTTTGCTAAACAAATTGCTGAAATGGATGATTCAGTTGATGAAATTTATGGGAAGGCGATTCGTGAATTTATTTCCTCTGTCCCTGGACAACCAGAAGCGATTACACAAATTACACAACTATCCTTTGTTGCAAGATATATTGAGCGTGTAGCAGACCATGTTACAAATATTGCTGAGAATGTATTTTATTTAGTAAAAGGAAAGCATTATTTATTGAATGAGTAGGGGGAAAAGTAGGTGATGAGAAATCACCTGCTTTTTTTAGTCAAAACATGACAAAAAAAGCTCGTTGTTTCCTTTAGTCTATGATGATAAGATGTATCATAATTAATGGAAAAATAAGTACATATGTGTTAATTACGT
>NZ_JBFPJI010000212.1:0-5772 GCF_040838205.1 Bacillus sp. S4 | reverse complement strand
TACTATAACCTTATACTATGACACTTAACTTTATTTTCTTATATTAGAATTTAATTCGCATAGAAAACTAACATCCAAATTTCTTAGTTTTCATCTCTTTCTGGATTCACTCTATAATAATTTAGACTCATCGTTAAATATCCAATCTATTACTTGTCGCCTCCCTATAAACCATAATAATTTTAAAAGAGTAATCCCAACTGTTATAAAAACAACAAATTAAATTTTTACAAAAGAAAACAACCTGTATAAAAACAGGTTGTTTTCTTTTATAGGGTAAAACAAAGAAAGAGTGGAAAAAAATGAACAAACTTCTAGGGCACAAGAAGTAAAACGATTGGAGAAAACTAAAAATTCTGACATCTTACTAGATAAGGGTATTTGTTTTCTCTTTCTTTGTTGTTATGAGTATAGCATTAAAAACGACATAAATCAACAAAAAATCTCATAATTTTTATTTTTTCGACATTATCCCGTAATTCCTCCACACATTATTTTTTTAAGCGCTATGTATATTTTATATCTGTTACATGGTTAATTTGCATATTAGGAATTAATTGATTCATCATATCTAATCCTATGGTAATTCCTTTATGAATCTTTATATACATATGTATAATTATATTTAAAGTCATAACTTTTAGAATTGAGGTGACCATCATGAGAAGTTTCGGTTCATTAGTAATTTCTACTATATGCTCAGTAATTCTTGTAATCTCGAACGCCTACTCCTTCTATGATAAATTCACAACTGGAGGTACATATTATTGGGTTAGCGGCATCATATTCCTTCTATTCTTTATCGCAAACATGCAAGATATCATCAATAAGAATTATAGAACTTCAACAGACTAGGAGTGTATACATATGTGGAAAAAGATTCATAATTACAAGTTTCATTTAAAAGATTTGAAATTTATGCTCTGGCTGTTCCTTGTCATTGGTTTCTTCTATGCTTATGAATTCTTCTCAGGACTAATGTTCCACCAGGAGTTTCGCGGGCTTAAATTAATATGCACGATAATAATGATCATGGCATTTAGGGATACTAGAAAGAAGCTTAAAAACAACGATTATAGAACGGCATAATGTAAAAGGAATCCTTTATGGGTTCCTTATTCTATGGAAAAATCTCGGCTGAATCCCATTATAATTTTATAAAAGTATAAATCACCCCAAAACTTCCACCAAGACTGCTTTTTCAACCTAGCTGCCTCTATTTCTTCCTGGGCTGATACAATAGTGCGTTTAGCATCTTGAATCTCTCTGACCATCTTCATAAGATTCTCATCTCTTTTCTCTAATCTTTTTTCTATTCTTTCCTCACGTTCTTTCCGATCCTTCATATTCTCTTCTATCAATTTATTCCTTTGATCTATACGATCACCTAATCTCTTTTCCATTTCTAACAGATTTGCTTGCTGCACTTTATTAATTTCTTCTATCATAGCGCTATATTGTTGCCGGAATTGATACTGCATTTGATAAGGAATTGGATCTGACCCCTGGGATTCCTCTTTCTTATTACCAATTCCAAACTGCTTCGCAATCATTTTAGCCGCTTTCTCTAAAGTCATACCATCCTGCTTGCTCAACTCTACTAACTTTTCAATCAATACAACATCAAACTCTGTATATTACCTTCTCCCTCGACTACTCTTTTTTACATCATATCCTTCACGTTCAAGAACATCCGAATACTTTCTAAGCGTACTACCACTTACCCCCAAACGACTATAGACTTCATTGCTGGTATATATACTACTTCCATTTCTGACATAGCGCTACACCACCCCCTATTGTTTCGTTTTTGGGGATTTAAATTCTTTGTTAAATATTCTTCTTAACAAAAACATTTGTATTTTAATTATATTTTTAAAACCTCTTTATAAAAGAACGAGCCGAGATACATAAAAACTTGGCTGATATAACCGAAGCAGAATTAAAATGGTTAAGAGAAAATCCTGTCATAAATGAACGAGCAACCGTTGAATACAACGACAACCGAATTTCTCTTTATGTCGCACAAAAAGGTAAATGCAGCATAACAGGCGAGAAACTCTCACCATGGGACATCCATTGTCACCATAAGCGATTATGGAGCGAAAGAAAGGATGACAGTTACAAAAAAACCTTACCATCATCAAACCAAGTGTCCATAGACTAATACACGCAACCAAAGAAGAAAATATTAACCAATTACTCAATGAACTAAAACTCAATGAGGAACAGTTAGACAAACTTAACAAATTGCGAAAACTAGTCAAAAACGAGGAAATCTGTATTGAATCACAAATTGAAGTGGAATTAAATTATGAACAACTAGCGTTGTTTGCTTAGAATTTATCATTATTAGATGGAAAGAAAACTACAGTATAGGTGGACCGCGGTATGCCATGAAAGTGGCACGTACCGTGCGGATCAGGGGAAAAGTCAGAGATAACTTCAAATACTTATCTCTCGATATATAACGCTAATATGCCAAAAGGAAGAGGAATGTGTTGGTTTGGAATAAAGTTCAATTAAAATCGTGCTACAAATGTTGATTTTACAATAGAAGAAACCCATTCATTTTGAAAAAAAGATTAATCAAAATGGATGAGTATAATTTTGTGAAGGAGTTATTTTTTATAAAAAAGTTTGATTAAAACGCACTTGGAATTTTTACTTGAAGGAATAAAGCATCGTAACTTTTTTATAAACGTCGCGACTTTCTTTCAAAGTCACATCAGACTCCGTCTTTTCGGCGTATAACGAATTACAGAATTTATTAACGGTGTCATAAAATTTGACCACAATCTTCCCATGTCTCTATGTGCAAAAAAACTTTACAACAGAACCTGTTGGGATAACAACTCTAGATGACAGTGTGCTTTTCACGGTATTGTCTAGGAGTCATACCTGTTATTTTTTTGAATACCTTTGTAAAGTAACTTTGGTCATTAAAGTTAAGCCAACTACAAATATCTGATAATGAATATGTCGTTAATGTTAATAGTTTTTTTGCTTCTTCTACTCGTTCCCGTTGAATATGTTCACTTATAGGGATTCCTACTTCTTTTTTAAATAGTCTAGATAAATATGCAGGGTTAATATCCAAAAGATTAGCGAGATCATTGAGAGATATTTCGTCATAAATACTTTTATTAATATGATTTAGGCATGTAGTAATTGTATGGGAATACTTATGAATATTGTATTCTTTAACGCGTTCTGCAAAAGTGCATAACGCATCTTCTATTAATCTATTTATAGCGTACATGTTATCTAGTTGCTCAATAGTTTGGACGTATAAAGCGCCTAGCGAAAAAGCAATATCTGACGGAAGGTTCCCGTCTATTGCATATCGAGTAGCTAGAGTAATCGCTATAATGCCATTATTTTTTTGATTTCTGAGTTGATCTCCTTTTGATGCTATCCCCGCGTCTTCTTGTGGGAATGAATACGCATATTTTATTACTTGTTCTGTATTTCCTTCTTTGATTGCTGTAAAAAATTTACGCTCCAATGATATATCATAATGTTCAAAATTATTTTGACGACGTTTTGAAATATACAAATCAGGGTTTATTATTTTATAGGAAACTTCCTCTAGTAATTTATTTTTTTTCCAAACAATATCTACATCTAGCTTTTCTTTGAAAATCATGTAATGAATTAAAATACCTATATCAATTAAAGTGATCTTTTTAATCTCAGATAGGAATTGATAGTAGGATAATCCTTTTTGTATGTTATCAACCGAGTTAAATCTTCTCATAAGCTTAATTGCCATTTCGTCTGATACCTTTGGATAGGTAGTGGGACCAATTATAATAGTTCCTTTTATATCGTTATGATTTGTTATATGAATTAGGACGAAATTCTCAAGATAACTGTTACCTCTGAAAAGTGGGAAGTTGTTGAGATCATTTTCTTGATAAAGCTCACTAAGATGTTCTTCATTAGAAGAATAAAAGGGACTACAAATATCATTAGAAGTAGAATGATATAGGATTTTTTTACCTGTAGATAAAAATTGAACAGGTACATTAAACGTTTTGTGTATGAGATCACACAAGTATTGTAAGTCAATGGAATCATTCATTATTTTCTCCTCTTACTCAGATTAAACGATAAATCTTCACATAGTTACTGCATAGATTCATAGAATAGTTTTCATTAGGTACCATATTCCTGAAAATATTACTTTGAACTACTCACCACTTAACGTCTTAACGGACTGTTTGAAGTGGGAGATTCCTAAGTACGGAAACCTATCGGTTTCTAATTGATTAGGCTATCCCCGTAGTCCCTACGGTTAAGAGACGAATCGCTTCGTTTCTAAGATTCAGTCCTGCGTTAATATCTCTATCGTGATGTGTGCCACAAGAAGGACAATCCCATTCACGAAGATTTAGATTTTTAACGTCTTTATTTTGGTAACCACAATTTGAACATAGCTGACTAGAAGCAAATGTTTTTGAGACAACTACAACTTGCTTCCTGTACCATTTTGCTTTATATTCCAACATATTTCGAAATTGTGACCAAGATACTTCACTGATTGCTTTGGCAAGTTTCCCGTTTTTTAGCATATTGCTTACTTGTAGATCCTCAATACCAATTACATCGTGGTTTTTGATGATTTCGGTAGAGATTTTATCCAAGTAATCTTTTCTTGCATTAGTAATATGTTCATGGACCCGTGCCACTTTCACACGTTGTTTATTCCAGTTCGAAGAACCTTTCGTTCTTCTGGAAAGGATGCGTTGTGCTTCCGCTAATTTTTTTTCTAATGTACGAAAGAATTTAGGGTTTTTGTATGTAGTTCCATTTGAAAGAATAGCAAAATCCTTTAATCCCATATCAATCCCAACAGAAGATCCTGTTTTCGGTAATTCATTTACTTCTGTCTCAACTAGCAAAGATACAAAGTATTTACCACTTGGATTCCGTCTAATGGTAGCATTTAGAATACGTCCCGTTACCTCACGGCTCTTTGCAAACTTCACAAGTCCGATTTTAGGTAGTTTTATTCGATTGCCTATCACAGCGATATTTCCATTTGTTTCTTTCGTTGTGTAAGATTGGATTTTATTTCGTTTGGACTTGAATTGTGGA
Source organism: Bacillus sp. S4 (assembly GCF_040838205.1). NCBI lineage: Bacteria > Bacillati > Bacillota > Bacilli > Caryophanales > Bacillaceae > Bacillus > Bacillus sp. S4. Next base: position 669 of record NZ_JBFPJI010000212.1, on the reverse strand, counting down.
GGATCATTCTGTTTCTTGAAAAAGCGTGAAAAAGCATCTGCCAGATTTTTCAATGTAGATTGAAGCGCAATACTATCTACTTCTTTTAACCATATCGTATCATTCTGTTTTTTTAATTGAGTGAGCTCGGAAGAGCAAGAATTATATGTTAATCCTTTCCCTGTTTCTTTGTAAGTATTGTTCCACATAGTAAGGAAGCGATTGAACACAAATCGACTACAACCAATAGTTTTCGCAATTAAGATTTCTTGTATTTTGTTCGGGTAAATACGAAATTTATATGCTTTATTTATTAACATTGATTGCACCTCACTTTCTAGCATTCTTCTTAATAGTATACAAAATAAGTAGGCTTACGCCTACCGACATTCATCTCCCACCTAAAATTGGTATTTCACACCTTCACATTTTTGAGGAAGGAGTCTTCTGTCGGAAAATGATAAATAATATACCTTTAGCAAATGGCTATCAACCTAAAAAGTTATACATTTCCCTTTGAATACTATCAAATAAAAGTAAAACTGAAATTAAAGAATATTAAACAGGTACAGTAAACATCTTACGTATAAGGTCATATAAGTACTGTATCTCAATAGAATTATTCATTATCTTCTTCTTTTAATTAGATTGAAAACCAAGTTTTCACACAATTAACGCATGGATTCATAC
>NZ_JBFPJI010000211.1:0-5901 GCF_040838205.1 Bacillus sp. S4 | reverse complement strand
GGTTTATATTGTTTTATTGGCATAGTTTCAATCCAAGGAGAAAGGAGATTTTCAATCGTGCAACTAAAGAAAGCATTTTGGAAGTTGGCTTCGCTTCTTCCGTTATCATTAGTTCTGTTCCTCGGTGGCTGTGATAAAAAACTAGCAGTATTAAACCCGCAAGGACCTGTTGCAAAGGCACAGTATGATTTAATTGTTTGGTCATTCTTGCTTATGTCATTAATTATCGCAATTGTATTCATCTTGTTTACAGTCATCTTGATTCGTTATCGTGAAAAACCAGAGAATATGGACTATGAGCCACCTGATCAACACGGTAACACATTATTAGAAATCATTTGGACGATTATTCCTGTTATTATCGTTATCGCATTATCGATTCCAACAGTTAAAGCAACTTATGCTTCGGAAGAGGTTCCGCAAGAGTCCAAACATATTAAACCAGTTGAAATTTATGTTACATCTGCAAACTGGAAATGGTTATTTAGTTACCCGGAGGAAAAAATTGAAACCGTTAACTATTTAAACATCCCAGCTGGTGTACCAATTCAATTTAAACTGACTTCTGTAGGTCCAATGAATGCTTTCTGGGTACCAGAACTTGGTGGTATGAAGTATACAATGGATGGCATGATCATGGACTTATATTTACAAGCTGACAAACCAGGTTCTTACCTAGGTCGTAGCTCGAACTTCTCTGGTGAAGGATTCACTCACATGGAGTTCGAAGTTGAAGCAAAAACAAAAGAAAAGTATGACAAGTGGGTAAAAGAAGTACAAGAAACTGCTCCTAAACTAACAGAAGATAAGTACAACGATATTGTTAAACCTGGTGTAGTTGGTCGTATGACATTCTCTAGTCATCACTTAAGTTATGTAGATCCAAAATCACTTGAATATTGTGATTACAACTACTACAAAAACAAAAAATAATAGCTATTATTCCAACAGATTGGAGTGAACACAGTGAAGCTTGATGAATTTTTTGTCACAGGTGACCCGATTATTTACGGAGCTGACGCATCTATCGTTCTTGTGACATTAGCGATTCTTTTCGTACTAACAAAGTACAAAAAATGGAGATGGCTTTGGGATGAATGGTTAACAACTGTTGACCATAAAAAAATAGGAACCATGTATATTATCTCTGCCGTTATAATGTTATTCCGTGGTGGTATGGACGGTTTAATGATTCGTGCCCAGTTAACATTCCCAGATACAACATATTTAAACGCTGAACACTATAACGGAATCTTTACAACACATGGTACAGTTATGATTCTTTTCATGGCGATGCCATTCGTTCTAGGATTAATGAACGTCGTTGTACCATTACAAATTGGTGCTCGTGACGTTGCATATCCGTTCTTAAATGCTTTAAGTTTCTGGTTATTCTTTATTGGAGCAATGTTATTCAACATCGCTTTCGTAATCGGTGGTTCTCCAGACGCTGGGTGGACTTCTTACTTCCCAATGGCGGGTACAGAGTTTACTCCTGGTGTAGGAAATAACTTCTACGCAATCGCCTTACAGATTTCAGGTCTTGGTACGTTAATGACAGGTATTAACTTCCTAGTTACTATTTTAAAAATGCGTACACCTGGAATGAAATTAATGAAAATGCCAATGTTTACATGGTCTATTTTAATTACATGTGTAATCATTATTTTCGCTTTCCCAGTATTAACAGTAGCTCTTGCATTAATGACATTTGACCGTCTATTTGATGCTCACTTCTTTACGATGGCGAGCGGCGGTATGCCAATGCTCTGGGCCAACTTGTTCTGGGTATGGGGTCACCCTGAAGTATATATCGTTATTTTACCGGCATTCGGTATTTTCTCTGAAATCATTAGTACATTCTCACGTAAACGTCTATTCGGTTACAGTGCGATGGTATACTCAATGGTTGCAATTTCTTTACTAAGTTTCGTCGTATGGCTTCATCACTTCTTCACGATGGGTGCAGGTCCAGCGGTTAACTCGTTCTTCTCGATTTCGACAATGGCGATTTCGATTCCAACCGGTGTTAAAATATTTAACTGGTTGTTTACGCTGTATAAAGGACGTATTCGTTTTACAGTTCCAATGCTTTGGTCATTGGCATTTATTCCAAACTTCGTAGTTGGTGGAGTTACAGGGGTTATGCTTGGAATGGCAGCAGCTGATTATCAATACCATAACAGCTACTTCCTAGTCGCTCATTTCCACTACGTATTAATCGCAGGTACAGTATTCGCTATGCTTGCTGGATTCACATTCTGGTATCCAAAAATGACAGGTCATATGCTAAATGAACGCCTTGGTAAATGGACATTCTGGATCTTTATGAGCGGATTTAACATCTGTTTCTTCCCAATGTACTTCCTAGGTTTAGATGGTATGACTCGTCGTATGTACACTTACTCTGAAAGCCTTGGATGGGGTTGGTTGAACCAAATCGCATCTGTCGGCGCAGTAATGATGGGTATCGGATTCGTAATTCTTTGTTACAACGTAATTTGGAGTGCACGTCACGGTGAACGTGACACAACTGGAGATCCATGGGATGGCCGTACACTTGAATGGGCAACTCACTCTCCTGTACAACATTACAACTTCGCGAAACTTCCTGAAATTAAAGAAGCTGATGCTTTCTGGTTCATGAAAAAACGCGGAGAAACAATTACACCAACAGCAGATGAATTAAAACCAATTCACATGCCAAGTAATTCTGGTGTGCCTATTATTATGTCTGCATTCTTCGGTCTTGCAGGTTTTGCATTAGTATTTAGCTGGTTCTGGATTGCAGCAATCGGTGGTATTGGTATTTTAGGTTGCTTAATCTATCGTTCATTCGATTATGATGATGGCTACTACGTAAGCATTGAAGAAATTAAAGAAACAGAACATATAGCATGAGAGGTGAAATGACATGGCGGCTTTAGATAAAAGCTTACCTTTGGAATATCAATCTGAACAAAGCAGATTGAATATCCTAGGATTCTGGATTTTTCTTGGGGCTGAAATTATGCTGTTCGCAACACTTTTCGCCTCTTATCTAGTCCTTGCTGGTCGTACGGCTGATGGCCCAACACCAGCGCAATTGTTTGAAGTTAAAACACTTTTAATTCAAACACTGTTACTTTTAACAAGTAGTTTTACATGTGGTATCGCAATTCACGAAATGCGTAAACACAATCAAAAAGGAATGTTAGCTTGGTTTATCCTGACTTTACTTTTAGGTGCAGGCTTCCTATTCTTTGAAATTGAAGAATTCATTTTGTACGTTGGTGAAGGCGCAACTATTCAAACAAGTGCTTTCTTATCTGCATTCTTCGTTCTTCTTGGAACGCATGGTGCCCACGTAACAGGTGGTATCATTTGGGCAACTTGTGTTATTATCCAAATTTTAAAACGAGGTTTAACACCAGTTACAGCTCGTAAAGTATTTATTATCAGCTTATACTGGCATTTCCTTGATCTTGTTTGGGTCTTTATTTACACACTAGTTTACTTGAACGGGATGGTGGCGTAAATGGATCAAAATAACAATCAAGCAAATGCGCATAGCGGATTCCCATGGTCACACGTTTTCGGATTTATTTTATCGCTTGCACTAACGTTTCTAGCGTTATACGTGGCACTTTACACAAACCTGCCACTTTCAACGATATTAACAACTATCATCATCATGGCAGTTGCGCAAGCGTTATTACAATTAATTATGTTCATGCACTTAAAAGAAGGAGAAGGAAGCATTCAAATCCTTACAATGATATACAGTTTCTTCGTTGCAATTGCAACAGTTGGTCTTACTGTATGGATTTTCTTCTCAATGTAATTTGCATGAAAAAGACTGCTGAGATTCCTCGGCAGTCTTTTTTTATTCTCTCCCCCTATTACATCCACATTACGGAATTAACAACAAAATCATGAAAAATATACTTATTATGACAAATGTTAAGAAAACTCTTTCTTTATGAAATCGAATCCATATGCGTTGCTTTTCTACCTATTATATGGCTAAATAGGTACTATATTTATTTGAAGGGAGAGAACGCAGTGGAACATCATTCTTCTGTTCTATCACTGATGGTTGTTGTCGCAATCACGTTTTTCGTTCCCCTTTTGTTACAGCGCTTTAAATTAAAAGCACTTCCTGTCGTTGTTGCAGAAATTATCGCAGGAATCTTTGTAGGTAAAAGTGGATTTAACATCATTGAGCCAGATATGTGGCTTCAAGTCTTATCAACACTAGGGTTTATCTTCCTAATGTTTTTAAGTGGTTTAGAAATTGACTTTTCGATCTTTAAGCAAAAAGGGAAAAAGAATACGACAAACGAACCAAACACATTCCAAGCAGCAAGCATTATCTTCTTATTTATTTTCATTTTATCTTATGCCCTATCATTACTATTCGTATGGCTAGGATTCGTAGACAATGCAATGTTCATGACTTTAATTATTTCAACTATTTCTTTAGGTGTCGTTGTGCCCACATTAAAAGAAAATAACTTAGGAAAAACCGCAATCGGGCAAATCATTTTATTAGTCGCTGTTATTGCAGACTTAGTTACAATGATTTTACTCGCGGTATTCGTCGGATTAAATTCCGAAAGTGGCCAAAGTATGTGGCTTCTACTTCTTCTATTCGGTGCTGGTATTGTAATTTACTTTGTCGCAAGACGTTTTAAAAATATTCCATACCTAGAAAGCCTAAAAGCCGGTAGTGTACAAATTGATACACGAGCTGTTTTTGCACTCATCTTAATATTAGTTGGATTATCTGAATCTGTTGGGGCAGAAAATATTTTGGGAGCCTTTTTAGCAGGTGTACTCGTATCTTTATTATCACCAAATGAAGATATGGTTGAAAAACTTGATTCCATCGGATATGGTTTCTTCATCCCTATTTTCTTCGTAATGGTTGGTGTAAATCTAGAAGTATGGTCTATTTTTAAAGAGCCTTCTAGTATGCTAATGATCCCAATTCTAATTGTGGGACTCTTTATTTCAAAACTGTTGCCATCACTCGTCTTACGAAAATGGTACCCACGCAATATCGTACTCGGAAGTGCCATTTTGTTAACATCAACACTTTCTTTAGTTATTGCGGCTGCACAAATCGGTGAAAAGCTAGGCATCATTAGCCCAAGTTTATCAGCATCTCTTATTTTAAGCGCAGTTATTACTTGTATTTTTGCACCTATATTATTTAACAAGATGTTTCCAAAAGTGGAAACACCAAAACCGAAAGTATCTATTATTGGTGCAAGCAGAATTACCCTTCCGCTATCACTTGATTTAAAACGTGAAGAGTATGACGTAACACTATATATGATACGTCAAAATAAAATAAATGATGAGGAAGCGAAATCTCATGACTTCCCTATTGTAAAATTAGATGAGATTACTATTCAATCTTTAATGGAACAAAAAGCTTTCGAAGCAGACCGTGTTGTTGTTGCGACAAGTGATGATGAACAAAACTTATTATTAGCAGAACACGCAAAAGAATTAGGTGTTGAACACGTCATCGCAAGTGTAGAAGATCCCCTTCTACAAGAAAAGGCGACTCAAGAACATATCGCTGTATTCTCGACTATTAACTCTACACGTATTTTATTACGTGCACTTATTGATAAACCGAGTCTCGTTCGCTTAATTACAACAGCAAATGAAACAGTACGTGAGGTTGAACTACGAAGTAATAAATATAACGGCTTAGCACTTCGTCGCCTTCCGTTTTTAGGTGATGTACTTGTCATTCAAATTTACCGCGGTAATAAAGCTTTAATACCACATGGTGATACGAAGTTACAACATGGCGATACTTTACTTGTAACGGGTTCAAAAGAACATATTGATACAATGAAAAATATATTAGAGTAGAAAAATGCCCCTCACATAAATGAGGGG
>NZ_JBFPJI010000210.1:0-5945 GCF_040838205.1 Bacillus sp. S4 | reverse complement strand
TTGTAATACAGTGAATACCACCGCCTAAAATATTAAGTGCTGTTGTATTTATCGTAATTACTTTTCTATCTGGGAAAATAGTTTCTAAAACTTTCTTGGCTTGTTCATCTTTTTCCTTAATTATTTCTGGTAACCCTTCTTTCCAATAACTTTGACCTAATACAATGCCATTTACAATAAGGAAATTACAATAACTAAGAGCTGGCTGCATTTTAATTTTTCCACTTGGGAATGGAGAACCATCTCTTAATGTATCAGTAGCACCTTCTAGTTCTTTACACCACTGCCATAGGTCATATATTTCATCTCCTGATTCTGCAGTTATATATACCGGTTCTGGACAAGGTATACGCACTATGTTAAATTTTTTACCGTTAATATCTGTAGCATTTTTTAACACTTCATATGCCTTATCTAAACATTCTTTTGTAATTTGAGCAGAATTTAGTTTCTCAGCTTCTTCTTCACTTACCTCTGCTAATAAAATAGTATTTTCATTTACAAAACGACACATTTCATCAATATGACCATTTGCAGATGCACTACGATATACGGGTTCTCCATCTACAACATCTAATATTCCATCTAACATTTCTTCATCATCAAAAGTAGCATGTGGGATCCAAATTACCTTTTCAAGATTGAATAATCTCTTAAATTCATCCTCAACTTGTTCTTTAGAATATTGAGGATTACGTTTTGTCACTTCAGTATCCTCAATTGTCATAAGCACTCCATTTCCATTGAATTCTTTATCTCCTCCCTCAGAAATAAGGTCAGAATTTACTATGTCAAAACACCCAAGTTCAATTGCCTGATGTGGTGCTATCTTAGCTGTCTCAAAAGAAGTTGGTTCTTTATCATCTGTCAATCCATACTGATTAAATTTAAAGTTTACAAGACGCATGTTACCGTTGTCATCTATAAGAATATCAGCACCATAATCACGAGCCCAACAACTTACATCTGCAAATTGAGTAAACTGAACTCTATCTATATCTATTCCAGCGTTTGATAGTGTTTTTTTACAAATTGTAATTGTTCCCTCTACACCACAGTTTACAAATACTTCAACTTCCCCAACAAGATTCTTTATAACCTCAACAAAAACATCGTGAACATTATATTCTTTGGCTGAATATGCTTCTGCAGGCCAACAAAGCATAACTGCTTTCTGCTTCTCAAATTCTCCAGCATATCTAAAAGCCTTTTCATTTTTATTATTCATTTTTCTATCTCCATTTCATAAAATTACAATTTGTATATATTAATGTTTTATACTTCTCCTTGAAGTTTAGATTCATTCATATTCCTTATAATAAGGTGTAGTGTTACACTATAGTCAATAGGGGGTTTATTATGAGTGAAAATAAAAAAATTCATTTTACAACGGGTGAATTTGCAAAACTTGTCGGTGTTTCAAAATATACACTTTTTCACTATGATAAGTTAGGAATTTTTTCTCCTGAATTAAAAGATGAGAATGAGTATAGATACTATTCTACTTTTCAAGTTGAACCATTCTTTGTTATATCTTCACTAAAAGAATTAGGAATGCCATTAAAAGAAATTAATAGTTATTTAAACGGAAGAAATCCAGAAAAACTAATATCTCTTTTAAATACACAGAATGAAAAAATTGATAAGGAAATCAATAGACTTGTTGTTATAAAAGAAGTAATTTCACAAAAAATAAAAACTACTCAATCTCTATTTAATATAAATAAGGAAAAAATTTTTATATCAACAGAAAAAAAGGAATTGCTGTTTCTTACAAATGCAATTCCCAATTCAGATCAACGAAGTATAACTATATCTTTTGCAAATCATATAAAACGTTGTGATGAGCACAATATTGCTTCTCGTTTTTCTGTAGGGCAAATGATTAATCTTAAAAATATAAGTAAAGGCAATTATGATTCATATAGCTTTTTTTATACAAAAATTTCATCACCATTGCCAGACGCTAATGTTTATTCAAAAAAAGAAGGTGACTACTTAACTGCTTACCATACAACTGGTTATGACTCAATAGAAGAAACCTATTTAAAAATGCTTGGATTTGCCAAAGAAAATAAGTTATTTTTAGATAACTATTTTTTTGAAGATGTCATTTTAGATGAATTATCGGTAACTGGATATGAAAACTTTGTTATAAAAATTTCTATTTTAATTAAGGAGTCTCACTAACATTTCAGAAATTTTGTACGCTAATGTTGTTTCATAAAGGGTATAGTTGATACTTTGATTTTGGAACGCCTTTGGTACTACTATTTAGTCTAGATTTAGTTTAAATGTGGCAGTTCCGTAAACGAACGCTAACGGTACATTCCTTTTGTATCAACGCTTATAGGGGTACCGCCACATCGCTATCAAGCTAAGGTTAGGAAAGGTCAGTTTCAGAAGGGAATTTTTTCTTTTTCTAAAAATCAGTGTAGATCGTTGGGAATTTTGCATATCAAATAAACCCTAACGGGGGTACGGAAACGATTCAAAGAATAACCCGCCACAACTGAAAAATTTTCCAATTTAGGCGGGTGTTTTTTCTTATATTTTATCTTGTAGTTTCCTATATAGGGGTACCGTACCGTCAGCATTTTTGAAAAAAGCCACGTTAAGGATTTGTGAGATGAAAAAAGCCGGCTTTTCCATTCTAGAGAAAAGTCGGCTCGGATTTATCGTTTTTTATTAAAAAAATCAAGAAACTATATTAATCTTTTTTAATTTATAGGAACTTGTAGTACGTAAATTTCTTCTTCAAGAACATCCATCTGAAGACGCAATGTTTTACATGCATCTTCTACAGCTTGATTATACACATGTGGTCCAATTTCTTTCATCATAAACTCCAATATATATTCAGCTTCAGTTGAACTTAAGTCTAGTTCGAACTTTTTATAAAAGAAATCCTCAAGACGTGCCTTTACCATCTCTTGATTCTCACGGGGTAATTTTTTTAATTTAGGCATTTAAATTCACTCCTATAAGTTATCTAATTAATTTTCGCACCATAACATTGTGCAACAGCTATTGCTTGTGCAGCATCTAGTCTTACATTTTTTAAATCAAAGGTTCTAAAATCTACTCTATTAACTGTTGCGCCCCGTAGATCAGCTCCTGAAAGCTTTGCTTTCCCTAATTGCGCACCGGTCAAATCAGCATCACGTAAATCTGATTTTTCTAAGTTACATTCATACAAGTCAGTTTCAACTAAGCGAATGGCCTTTAATTTTTGTTTACCTAAATTCGTGAAACGAAAGTTTGTATAAGACCAATCACCACCCTCGATTGTTATTCCGTTTAAATTCGCTTCTTCAAAATCGGAGCCAGTCATTTTACATTCCTCAAATTTTGAAACAAATAAATTCGCTCCAGCAAATTTACAATTGGCAAAGGTGGATCCTTTATGAATAGAAGCATTAAAGAACGTACCAGTAAAATCACATTCGATAAAGTTACAATTTTGCGTTAGAATCTCTGATGCATCTACACCTCTAAATCGACATTTGATAAAAGTACAGTTTCTTAACTCTTCTTCTTTTATATTAATTCCTCTGAAATCGATTTCTACATATTCATTATTTATATATTGAGTCATGTTTTAACCTCCTATGTTGCTACAATTCGTTTTTTTAGCTTTAAGATAAAACGAAATAGGTAGTCCAAGAATAGCAATAACAGTAGCTATTACAAATACATCATTAATACTAAGTGTAAATGCTTGTTGATGAATAGATAGAGCGCTCCCACTTAGCTTTTCTGTATGCACAACCATACGTGAAGCTAATATAGAAGTGAATATACCGATAGCAAGGGAGCCAAAACTTTGTCTTGTCCAATTATTAATAGAAGATGCGTGTCCAGATAAGTTTAAAGGAACTTCTTCCATTCCGGTATTACTAGCTGGCATGGTTGAAAAAGCAACTCCAATATTACGTATTGTCATCCAGAAAATCACAAAACCAGTAGAGGTATCAACTTTTAGGAAACTTAGTCCGAAAGTGCCAATGATAAGTAAAGTAATACCTGTCACAATCAGAGAAAATGCACCTATACGATGATACAATTTCCCTGCAACTACCATTGCTATTACCATCGCTATAGAAGGTGGAAGTAAAATTAGTCCTGTCTCTAAAGCAGACGCATGTTGAACGTTTTGTAGGAATAATGGCATTAAATAGGTGCCAGAATATAAACTAATCGTAAGAATACTACTTATGATAATGCTAATTGTGAACCGAGTATTTTGAAACACTCGAATATTGAGTAATGGAGAGGAATGATTTAGTTCCCACCAAATAAATATACCCAGTGTGATACTGCCAACACTTAGTAAAGATATGATTTGCCATGAAGCCCAGCCCCATTGATGCGCTTGACTGAATGCAACGATTAACATAAAGCTACTAAGAATAACAGTAATGAAACCTATAAAATCAAATGATTTAGGCGCTTGTAATCGGTAATATGGAATAAGTAACATCGTTAAGATCATTGCAATAATCCCAATAGGAATGTTCATTAAAAAGATCCATTTCCAACCTAATGTTTGAATAAGCCAGCCACTTAATGTTGGTCCAAGCGCTGGTGCTAATGTTGCTGAAATACTCCAAATGCTCATAGCAAGTGCTTGTTTTTCCTTTGCAATCACTTGATAAATAATCGCCATAGTTGTTGGCATAATTAAACCGCAGAACACACCTTGTAGAATACGAAACCCAATAAGAGATGATATGCTCCATGCGAATGCGCAAAGCCCTGAAAATAATGTAAAACCTAAAAGTGAGAAAAAGTACAAATATTTATAACTAAATTTGTCTCCTAGATAACCAGTAATTGGAGCAATAATGCCAGTCGCTAGTATGAAGCCTGTTAGTGTCCATTGAACAGAGTTAAGATCCGTTTGGAAATTTCTCATTATCTCAGGAATCGCAACATTAATGGTGCTCATATTTAAAATGGATAAAAATGAGCCCAAAAAAATCGCTATGATAATAGGTGTAAAGGATTCTGTATTACTTGTTGATTTATTCATATTTGTTTCCTCTTTGTAGTGCCTTTTGGAATATAGAATTCAACTGTTTTACTTCCTCAGATGATAAATCACTCCAAAGCGTTCTAATAATATCTTTTCCTGTTTCATCCATAACACTTAAATAAGCTAGTCCCTTAGAAGTAATGTGTAATAATATAAGGCGTCGATCTGATTCTGAGTGAACACGTTCTATATATCCTCCCTCCACTAGTTTTTTTGATAAATTTGTAATAGCGGGTAATGTAATTTTAAAGAATTGTGCTAACTCAGAACTACTCTTGCTACCTTCGTTTCTCAGAATTTCTAAAATTAAATATTGAGAAGTAGATATCCTAGCTTCTTTGGCTTCTGGTGGCTTTGTATAAGCCATTACAAATTTTCGAAGCACCAGTAAAGATGCTTCCTCAAGTTTTTTAAAATTCAAATCTTCATCATGGTTCATCATTCAATCACTCCTGTTATTAACTTCAAACATTTTAACGTTTCACATAATTAATCATTAAGATGTTTTAACTATTGTATAATATTATGCTTTATCCTGAATGTCAAATCCAATAAATTAGGGGTGCACATAGTTTGTATGTAGAAGTACATATATACCTAATACAACACAATTTAAAATAAGGTTAAAATGACTCAAAAACTCTTAGCGTGGTTTTTTTCCAAAATGCTGGCGATACCCCATGCCCATCAACTTAAGAATTCAGAATTACCTCAAAAAATGGAAATTCCTTAATGTTATCGTTTTGGTGTAGTTTCTTTTTATTAGGTTGATAGCGATGTAAGGAATAAAGTCGCGACGTTTGCCCCTTTGGATATGTTTATCTAATGGGTACGATTATTGAATATGAGCAATTGTGGCTATAAAACAAAGTTTGATAATATATAAAAAAATCTGATCGTTTAAAAT
>NZ_JBFPJI010000209.1:0-5950 GCF_040838205.1 Bacillus sp. S4 | reverse complement strand
AAATATAGTAATAATGAAATACTGTCTTGAAGAGACTAAAAAGGCATACTTTTTCTCCTGCTTTCATTTTGAAATTAAATTCTTTATTCGCCTCACTATTTCTTATATAAACAAAACGATTAGTTTATTTTAAGGTTTCCTATTAATATTTATGCAGACTTCTCCGCAATCGACTCATCCAAAAATTTAAAATATGGAAGCAATATTCCTATTAAAGAAGTGACACATATAATCGAACCAATGATAAAGTATAATATTCTCACTCCCCACATTTCACTCAGTATTCCCCCAAGAAACACACCTAATGGCATTGCCGATCGTATGAAAAATAATCGCACTGAAAATACTTTTCCTATCATATTATTTGGGACAGTTTGTTGGCATATTGTCGTGTTATGAACATTGAAAAATACAATACATATACCGGCAATTACTTCGATTACAATCGCAATAATAATACTATTATTTAAACCTAGTGAAATGTAAGTAAGCCCCCCTACGAATAATCCTCCTAGCATAAGTAATCTACGGCTTTTATACTTCACTTTCCCAACTAACATGGAACCAACTACATAGCCAAGCGGGAAACCTGCCATGAAGTAACCGTACTCAGCATATCCTGCTGAAAGTTCGTCTTTTATATAAGGAAGATTCGTAACCATCGTTACTCCTACTCCGAATTGAACGAAAGTAAGAAATACCCCGAGCCAAACGATAACTGGTTTTGTGAAAAAGTATGTAAACCCGTGAAGAAACTCTTCTAGCCACGTTTTTCGAAGTTCTTGCTTTATCCTCTTTTCTCTAACGAAAAGTAATAATCCTCCACTTATAAATAGACAAATACACACAAAAAATAGTGTAAGCTTCATTCCAATTAAATGAATGACGATACCACCTAATACTGGCGCAAGAAACATCATAAGACGAGTCATCCCATCTATATACGCATTTGCATCTTGAAGCTGTTCTTTACTTACAATGCTCGGTGTAATCCCTTGACTGGCGGGTGTATACAGCGGCGTAATGAGCCCTATTATAATTTGAACAACGTAAATGTGCCATACTTCTACACTGTTAGTAACAAGCATTACTAAAGGCAGTAAGAAAACAGAGGCCCGCATCCACTGCGAAAAAATCATAATCCACTTTCGGCTCCATTTATCAATAAATGGACCACTTATTAGTTGTAGTATGAGTGACGGGATAAAATATAATAGCCACATGCTGCTTAATGCTGTTTTCGATCCGGTTAATTCATAAACGAGAATTGAATTACATAACGTCCCGAAAGCCCCGCCTAATTCTGAAATTGCACTGCCAATCCACATAAAAAAGAATGAACGATTTTTCAACACATTTTCCAATATAACTCACCAACTTTTCTATTAAATTCCTCCCTTTATGTACATTCTCGTTGTATATTATCTATTCAAAAATGCATCTAATTCTTTCGCTAACGACTGCACTGCTTTCTTTCTCAACACATATTTTCCGTCTTGAATATCAACTAACTTTGCTGAACGTAAAAGTTTCAAATGATGATGTACTGTTGATTTTCCTAGTTGTAATCTTTCCGTTATTTCTTGCAGCGTACGCTCTTGTTCAAATAGTAGTTTTACAATACGCAATCTTGCCTCATCCCCGAGCGCCTTATGTTTATGAACTAAAAAATAACTCGGCTCATATGGATCTTCTGGATGTATACTTTCATTTGCGACCGGATAATGAAACACTTTCGTATCTTCAATATCAGCTTCTATGTTCCACGGTCTGTACGTAATTTGCGGAATAAGGAGTACGTGATGCACACTTGGCTCTGGCATATATGTAACGCCACCTGTTGCCCACTCGACAAACTCTTCTGGTTTCATCTTTTTATTCATTTCATTTTTCGCTTCATAATCTCGCTTTAATATAGAGAGCAGTTGCTCCTCTTCTTTCTTAATAACACCCTCATACCATCCTGTCATAACGGCGATTAAATGGCCCTTTAGTTCTTGTACATCGACATCACATATAAAGCCAATATACGTAGAGAAAAACTGATGATCATGTGTCAGTTCCATTAGTTCGTGTATTGCTGGTACTTCTCCGCTAGCTGCTAAACGTCTTTTTTCTTGATGAATTTCTCCTAAAAACGGTAAGCACACATATTTAAAATCTACTTCCGATAGCGAATTGATATTGTGAACAAACTGAGATAAATCCGTAAAATCTCCCTCATACAATAACTGAAGCAATGCTTTCCACGTATTATGCTTCTCGACAAATTGCAAATGCTCTATCATTTCATGAGGTAAAGATTTTCTAATTTCTTCCCATTCGCTTTGAGATTTTTCAAGTGTGTCGATTAACCTCTTATGCGTAATTGCCGCAATGCCAAGTGCGCATTCGAAAAGTATCGAATACTTCATTTGAACGTTGTACGTTTCCCTCTTTCTACTCGTTACGTGAAAGACTTCCATTTTATCCCCTCCTTATTTGCTATGTATTGAATTCTATATACATCGAATTATACCTTCTAACTTTTTAGAATTATAAAACTTTCTGAAACTTTATATTGCTACAAGTTTTTAAATTTAAGCTGCAGTTGATTTTCTTGTTCAACTATGAGGCAGGTTTCTTGAAGAGAAAGGAGAATTTATTGCAGTAAGAAAAATGATTTAGAAAGCATAAGTTTATTTCTGCAATTACTACAACGACGCCGTATTGTTCTTTTAAAAAATTCCAAACATCAATCAGATAATAAGTAGGTACGTTTCTACCTACTTTCTCTAACACTTATTGTTGGTCTATCTCATAGTTAAGGAGGCTATACGAATGGGTAAAAAAGAAATGTTGCAAAATGGAGTCAAGCAAGTTTTTTACGAAGAAGAATGGTACCCACCGATATCAGAAGCGTTAAAGAATCTTACCGCTGCACAAGCATGTTGGCAACCAGAAGGAAAGGCCAGTAATACGATTTGGGAAAATGCAAACCATTTATTAACCTTTAAAGAGCGCTTACTTTCCCGCTTACATCAAGATGACACATTTGTTGCTCCACAAAATAATGATGACACGTTTGTCCAAGATGGACCTAATGATGATGAAGCGTGGCAACAAACAGTGAAGCGAACGCTTCAAGTACATGATGCCTTGCAATCTTCATTAACATCCCTTCAAGAAGCAGAACTGGATCAACCAAGTCCGTCTCTACCAGTTTGGCAACAATATCTGAATATCCTTTTGCACGATGCTTATCATACAGGACAAATTATACAACTTCGTAAACTCCAAGGTTCATGGCCATCGCATCGTTCATATTTATAAACAATGATTAAAGATGATAGACCAGCATATGATTCTATATTTAGCAGAATAAGTACAAAAAAAGGCAAATGAGATTCTAACTCTTATTTACCTTTTTTGCATGTTGGAGAAACGTCCTACATAGATAAAATAAAACTTTAATCAGTGGGATTTTGTCCATCCCCCACTGATTATCAACCAAAACCAATCGGACATTTCTGAGCCATTATCTCCCACCTCACTTCCTCGCATTCGCCGAGTTTTAAGGTAGGAGTCTTACCGCCCATTAATACGGGATAAAAAATTCATTCACACTTATTAATTCATCTGTGCATCGTTCAATAGCCCAATTATTTCACTCAACATTTCTTCTGTAAAAGCACCTGCGCTAAAGTTCACTAATGCTCGTAATGGCATATAGTTCAGCATAGCATCCATCATTTCAGAGGCATCACTATCCCCTTCAGTCATACTACCAAACGGACTGTCTTTTAATGCTTTTTCCATAAGCCCTTTTGCTATTGGTGCTAAAATTGGATCCGTAAATATGTCCCCAAGTAACGTATTACGATGCACTGGTTTTTGAATTATAGTCGTTGATTGAACATACATGCTATCATGTAAAACGATCTCTTTTGAAGACTTTCCTACTAAAATTTCAAATTCACCTGTTTCAACATGCCAGTCCTTTAATTCAACATTATAATAAGCAAATGATCTTTTATTTAAAGTAAAGCTAACCGTTTTTTCTTCTCCCGGCTGCAATTCTACTTTTTCAAATCCTTTTAGCTCTTTTTCAGGACGAGTCATACTGCTTTCAACATCTTTTATATAAAGCTGAACAATTTCTTTCCCTACTCTACTACCAGTATTTTTCACGTTCACACTGATAGAAACAGTGTCCGTATCCGTTATCTCTTTCTTATTTATTGAAAGATTACTATACTCAAAATTTGTATAGCTTAAACCAAAACCAAATGGGAACAACGGTTCAATATTTTTCGCATCGTAATAACGGTATCCGACGAACACACCTTCTTTGTATTCTACTTTGTCACCTTCACCAGGGAAGTTTAAGTAAGAAGGATTATCGCTTAACACTTTCGGGAATGTTTCCGCTAATTTCCCGCTTGGATTCGCATCACCAAATAATAAATCAGCAATCGCTCCGCCTAATGCTTGTCCACCTAAATAGCCTTCAAGTATTCCTTTTACTTTACCTATCCATGGCATTTCAATTGGAGCACCGTTACTTAAAACTACAACGATATTACTTTGAACTTCAGCAATAGCCTCAATTAATTGCACGTGATTTTCTGGCATCTGTAAATGTTTTCGATCAAAGCCTTCAGATTCATAACGATCTGGAAGTCCAACGAAAAGGACCGCTGTATCTGCTCGCTCTGCTATTTTTTTCGCTTCATTAACCATGCTTTCATTTACATCATCACTGGCAATGTCATAGCCTTGGGCAAATAATATGTTCGTTTTTTCACCTGATACAGTTTCAATTTCTTCAAGAATACTTTCAAGATTTGTTGGATTAATATGAGAGCTTCCGCCGCCTTGAAAACGCGGTTGCTTTGCAAATCCTCCAATTACTGCTACCGTTCCCTCTTTTTTCAGCGGAAGAATTGCATCTTCATTTTGTAACATAACCATACTTTCACTTGCAACTTCTCTTGCAAGCTGATGATGCGCATCCTTACTATACACAGCGTTTTCTAATTGGTTATCATAAGCTTTAAAAATAATGTCAAGAAGACGCTCTGCTGCTTGATCAAGTTTTTCTACAGATAGCTCACCACAGTTAACTGCATCAACAATTTTCTTCTCACCAATTCCAAAGCTTGAAGGCATTTCTAACTCCAAGCCGTTCGCTAAACTTGCAACACGCTCATTTACCGCACCCCAATCAGAAACGACAAAACCTTCAAATCCCCATTCATCTTTTAAAATATCATTTAATAAATAGTTATTTTCCGAAGCGTATTCGCCATTTACCTTGTTGTAAGCGCTCATTACTGTCCAAGGCTGTGCTTCCTTAATGACATCTTCAAAGCTAGCAAGATAAATTTCACGCAATGTTCTTTCATCGACAATTGCATCTACAGACATTCTGCGATGCTCCTGATTATTAGCAGCGAAATGTTTTAATGACGTTCCAACCCCTTGACTTTGTACGCCTTTAACATGGTTTGCAGCCATTTGTGCTGATAAATATGGGTCCTCTGAAAAGTACTCAAAGTTTCTTCCGCAAAGTGGCGAACGTTTTATATTTGCACCTGGTCCAAGGAGAACACCTACATTTTCAGCCTGACATTCTTCTCCTAATGCAACTCCTACTTGTTTTATTAATTCTTTATTCCATGTACTTGCTAATCCTACTGCTGATGGGAAACAAGTCGCTGGAATACTGTTATAAATCCCTAAGTGATCTGCTCCCTCTGCCTGTTTTCTAAGCCCGTGTGGTCCATCAGTTACCATAATAGAAGGAATTCCTAATCGCTCAATCCCTTTTGTATTCCAAAAGTCTAATCCAGAACATAGACTTGCCTTTTCTTCTAATGTCATTTGTGAAATGATTTTCTTAATATCTCTTTTCATGATAGCCCTCCTAAAAAATAATTAAGTAAACGCTTTCTTAATGTCATTACAG